>CALJIH010000195.1 GCA_937974135.1 uncultured Cocleimonas sp.
GTATTTAATCATTCTATTATACCTATACAATATTCTGTGTGAGTTTTATGAAACCGTTCAGCCCTTTTATGCAAGCTTTTGATAAGCTACCAAATACGTTGCCAATATTTCCTCTAAACAATGCTGTAGTGATGCCAGGCAGTCATTTACCCTTAAATATATTTGAGCCACGCTATTTAAATATGTTTCAAGATGCAATGGAAAGCCATCGACTCATAGGCATGATTCAGCCACGTGATGACAGCGCAAATTCGGAGTTATTTGATATAGGTTGCGCTGCAAGAATTACACGTTATGAAGAAACAATTGATGGCCGATTAGAAGTTTCGTTAACTGGTTTGTGTCGTTTTGAGTTCACTGAAGAGTTAACTTCCACGCGTGGTTATCGCTTAATCATTCCATCTTGGGATAAATACAAAATAGATTACAGCGATGAAGACATAAAGGAAGATTCTCACCAAAGTTTTATTAATGCTTTAAAACTGTATTTCAATAAAACGGACTTTGATCTCGATTGGAAAGCGATGAAAAAATTAAGCCCAGAGAATTTATTTAATTCACTGTATTACTTTATTGAGTTATCTCCAACAGATAAACAAATGCTGCTAGAAATTGATACCTCTACTCAAAGGATTAAAGCCCTAACCGCCATATTATCTATGGATATGGACGAAATTATTCGTCATTAATTTTCACTTCCAACCCATTATCCAATGTTGATCTTGTTTTAAGAGTTGCCAATCAATTTCATAAGTAGCTTTGTTGATAATAGCTTCAAGAATACAGGCAATGATAATTTCTTCTTCATCTTTGATGACTTCAGAGACAATAAAATGCCTCTCTTTATTTTTAGGATTCACTGCCGTCCATTTTGAAAGTAATAACTTGTTAGGGTTTATTTTATTCATGCTGGATAACAACGATTCAACTACGTTTCTTTCCCGTTAATGTCAGTCGATATTTAGCAAACACGGAATAGAAAGTTTCCAAAATAGGCAGTATAAAGGGTACCTTTTCGATGATTGGGACCACTCTACGATAATACGGTAGTTCTTTCCAAACCAGCATAAACCCACGCACACCTGTTTGCATATTGTGATTTTGATCTTCAACATGCACCCTATCCATTGCCTGCTGATAGCTGATTCCTGCTATTTCTAAGGCTTTTTTATCTTTACTGATATCGATCCATTTGATTGCCTTTGAAGTATCTAATTTTTTCATGATACTAACTTCATAATTACATAAAGGACACTCGCCATCATGATACATAGTCACTTTGTAATCTGATTCATTTGAAGATAAAACGTTATTAGACATATCTACACAGTTTCTTTTAGGTTTCATTCTTAGTTAAGGTGACCAAGATACCAGCATTTTCTTTGTTTTGAATGGCTATATCCCAATCAAATTGATCACATAGCCTTTTAACAATTGCAAGACCAATGCCCTCACCTGCTTGATTCAAACCTCTACCGCGAATATGCCTTACAAAAAGCTTTGGTAATAATTCTTCAGGAATGCCAATTCCTGTATCAGAAACTAACACCTGATTGTTGATGATAGAAATATTGATAGAACCTTCTTCCGTGTATTTAATTGCGTTGCCTAAAATATTGCCGATGATGATTTCTAAGGCTTTTTCATGTGTATTTACAATTAATTCATTTTGAATATCCAGAGACAAAGTCACTTTTGACTCATCAATTAATGGATTATGTTTTATTACTTCCTTTTCAATGAGTTCTGCAACATTTGTTTTAATATTGTCTGTTGCGGGTTGATGTTCACGCGCTAAAAGAAAAAAAGCAGACGTAAAATCGTTCATATCACGACAGGCACGACGAATCATTTTTACACGATCAATCCCCTTATTTGTGATTTTTGATTCAGTTTCTAAAAATTGTGCAGCACCATCGATGATAGTCATGGGCGTACGAAGTTCATGTGAGATATCGGCGGTAAATTGCCGTTCTCTCTCCACAAAAACGTCGATACGTTTAGAATATTCTTCTAGAGCTTCTGCTAATTCTTTGGTATCTCCGCTAAATTTATTTGTGGAAACATCGATGCTTAATTTATCCGGCTCAGAGTCTCTTAAATTTCGTGCTAGGCTTAAAACAGGTGAGGCAGCACGCCAAGTTAATTTATAGGCTATCCAACTACTGGTATATATAAGAATGAGTAAAATACTCATGGGAATTAAGCCAAATACTCCGACGAGGCGATCAATATTTGCACCTTCAAAAATTAAATATAGCCGATTATTGTCAAAATCCCTGACATAGACAGGTACAGGTACATCTCGTCCAGCTAATTGCATTTTTGGATATAACCCGGGTGTTAAATCTTTAATTTCATCGGGTAATAAGGGGGGTGGATTTGAATTAGACAAATATCCAATGAGATTTCTGGTTCTTGGTAATGGAAAGGTATCATCGACTTTATAATGAGAAATAAACGCATCAGCTTCTAGCTCTAAAGCCTGCTTAACTAAGCTTTTTTCTAATATCCATGTAATCGTAAAAATACTGACTAATACCGCAAAAATAATAAATAAGGTTTGAAAAAACCATTGCTTAGAGAGGACTTTACTTAAATCGAAATTCATAAGTTTTAGGAAGATTGCTCATCATAGAGTCTATATCCTACACTATGCACAGTATGTAAAAGTTTGTTTTCGAAAGGTTTATCGACTGCTTGTCGAATCGCAGATAAATGCGTTCTTAATGCATCACTTTCTGTAGGATCATCACCCCATATATGGGCTTCTATTTCTCTTCTAGAAACAACTCGGTGCGTATTTTCCATCAATAAGCGTAAAATCTTTAGTCTTATCGAATTAAGTTTTATCTCTTTGTCTGATCTTACTACTTCTAGCGTTTCAAAATTAAAACTTAGATCAGAAATTTGTATGATTGATTGATTACTATTGAAAGAACGCCGCCATAATGCTTGTACTCGCGCATAGACCTCTAAAAGATCAAAGGGTTTGACCAGATAATCATCAGCACCTACATCAAATCCTATCAGCTTCTCATCTAACGAATCTCTCGCGGTGAGCATCAGTATAGGTGTTTGTGAATTTAAATCCTTTCGCAGTTTTTGGCATAAATCAATGCCATCTATTCCGGGTAATGCCAAATCCAATAAAATGACATCGTATTCATTCACCGTAACAAGATGTAAACCTGTTAATCCATCTGCCGCATAATCTGCGATATGGCCTTTATCAGTAAAGAAGTCGATTAATAATGAAGCTATATCAGTATTATCTTCAACAATAAGTATACGGCCATGAAAATCATTGAAATTACTCATAAAGCTTATTCTCGAAAATGAATAAGGGAGATTATATCTCCCTTATTCAAATTAAATAATGTAATTATTTATTTCTTTATAGAAACCACACATTATTGCTGATTATTTACATTGATAAATGGTGTTGATTCTAAATCAGTCAAAATGAGTAGACCTACTAAAGATCCGGAATCAATATCATCAGCGGCAATGGCTATGTATTCAACACCATCGACTAAAGTTAGTGTACCTGAGTCATAGACTACTGCAGTACTTCCTGCTGGAGTAATGCGTACTTGATAATCACCTGCTGGAACTTCTAATTCATCCGAAACCGTCTGAAAAGGTATATCCGATAATAAAGGACTTGCAGGTAAAGCAGCTCCAGGTGCAGTAACATAAACATCTACTGATGGTGCAGCTGGAGAACCATGTATTACAGTGATTGCAGCATTACCATCTGCTGGTGCATCGATATCATCAATAACTAGGAGTGGTGTAAGAGGTAAACCGTTTGCAACGGTATTAGCGGCAATTACAGTATATTTCATATCATCTTCAAGGTTTAAAGTTGCATCCAATGCGCTTGCACCACCCAATGCAGGTACTAAAACACTAATATCAGTGTTACCAGAATCTACTGATAAAAATCCACTAGCTTGGCGATACTCAACACCAGTTAAAGGGGTAGATTCATTAACACTAATGTCGACTGCTGGTGCATCAGGTGAAAGATGTACTGCTCTTAATTGTGGATCATGAGAATCATTATCTGAACCACCGCACCCTATTAGTACTAATGAAGTTACTAATAAGGCCATTATAGATCTTAAATATTTCATTGCTTTTTCTCTCCGATAAAAACGTGTACAACATGTAACACTTTTACAGTTTGCAATCAGAGACGTGAAATGAGTGTGATCAAAATGTGAAATAAATGCAAAATGATAAATACAGTTTAACGTGAAATAGTTTAGAAAGTTTCTAACTAGCATAAAATAGTCTTTTAGATATTTTACACATAAAAAAAAGCCCAATCTTAGATTGGGCTTTTTTATAAAGAAATGAATTTAAGTCATTAATTTTTTTCTTGGTCGACGATCTTATTTTCAGTGATCCATGGCATCATCGAACGTAACTGAGCGCCAACAACTTCTATTCCATGCTCAGCGTTCTTGCGCCTATAACCTGACATAGATGGGTAGTTAGCCGCCCCTTCAGCGATAAACTGCTTCGCATATTCGCCTGTTTGGATGTTATGTAATGCTTGTTTCATAGCCGCTCGTGATTCATCATTAATAACTTTAGGACCAGTAACATACTCTCCGTATTCTGCGTTATTTGAGATTGAATAATTCATGTTCGCAATACCACCTTCGAACATAAGATCAACGATTAATTTCAGTTCATGTAAACACTCGAAGTAAGCCATTTCAGGCTCATAACCAGCTTCAACTAGTGTTTCAAAACCTGCTTTCACTAATTCAACAGCACCACCACAAAGTACCGCTTGCTCACCAAATAGATCTGTTTCACACTCATCACGGAATGTGGTTTCGATAATGCCTGTGCGTCCTCCACCAACTCCCGAAGCATAAGAAAGCGCGATATCCTTTGCTTTTCCAGATGCATCTTGTTCAACAGCTATCAAGTCAGGAACACCACCACCACGTACAAATTCAGAACGTACTGTATGACCTGGAGCCTTTGGAGCAATCATGATGACATCTAAGTCTTTACGCGGCACAACTTGATTAAATAAGATAGAGAAACCGTGGGCAAATGCTAATACAGCACCTTGTTTGATATTTGGCTCAATTTCATCGCGATAAAGCTGTGATTGGAACTCGTCAGGAGTCAAAATCATTACTACATCCGCATCCGCAACTGCAGATGGCACGTCAGCAGTTTTTAGGCCATAACCTTCTGCTTTAGCAATTGAAGATGACCCAGGACGTAAACCTACCGTTACCTCAACGCCAGAATCTTTTAAGTTAGCTGCATGTGCATGGCCTTGAGAACCAAAACCAATGATGGCAACTTTTAAGCCTTGAATGATTGAAAGGTCACAGTCTTTATCGTAATAAATGTTCATTTAAATATTCCTAAATAATAAATCTAATAATTTTTTGGGGATGATAGCAAGTGTAGTTTAAAAGTTGTTTAAAAACACAAAAGGCTAAATTTGGATAATGTAATAAAAAAGTACTAAACAGTTAATGAAGCACTACCGCGTGGTATACCCATAGCACCAGTTCGTACAACTTCAATAATTGTATTGTCGCGTAATGCTTCTATAAAGGCATCCAATTTTTCAGGACTTCCTGTCGCTTCAATGGTGTACATTTTTTTAGTGACATCAATAATACGTGCGCGAAAAATATCGACATTTAGTTTAATGGCCGCACAGACTTCATTACTGTCAGCACGAACTTTGATAAACATCATTTCGCGTTCGATATGTGGATAATCAGAAAGTTCCATGACTTTAACCACATCAATCAACTTATTCAATTGTTTAACAATTTGTTCAATAGAAGCATCGTTGCCTTTAGTAACAACCGTCATTCTAGAGAGTGTTGGATCATCAGTAGCAGCAACCGTCAGTGATTCAATGTTATAACCGCGCTGAGAAAACAAACCTGAAACGCGCGATAATGCACCAGCTTCGTTTTCCATTAATAGTGAAATTATGTGTCTCATATTTTTACTCAGTCATTCTCTAGCTGTTTACTTTTCAATATTGCATCTTTGATTGCATCTTCTTTATTAAGATACATTTCATTATGACCGTAACCTGCTGGAATCATTGGATAAACATTACCTTGCTCTTCAACAACAAAATCTAGGAAATGTAAGTTTTTCTTATCTTCAACCGCTTCACGTAACGCATCTTCTACTTCAGATGGTTTTTCAATACGTTTGCCGATATGGCCATATGCTTCCGCTAATTTCACAAAATCTGGTAAAGCTTGGTTGTAGGTCATGGCATAACGCTCTTCATAAAAGAATTCTTGCCATTGACGAACCATTCCTAAGTAGCCGTTATTCAAATTAATAATATTCAGAGGTAGTCCGTATTGTTTACAACAACCTAATTCTTGAATACACATTTGGATACTGCCATCACCTGTTATACAAGTAACCACGTCATCATGATTGGCGAATTGAATACCCATAGCCGCGGGTAAACCAAAACCCATGGTGCCTAAACCACCCGAGTTAACCCAACGCTTAGGCTCATTAAATTTATAATATTGCGCCGCAAACATTTGGTGCTGACCAACATCAGATGCCACAAATGCATCTCCATTGGTTACTTTGTAAAGCATGTCAACTACATATTGAGCCTTGATAACTTTATCGTCTTGATCATAGGCCAGACAATCTAAATCCTGCCATGTTTTGATCTCTTTCCACCATTCATCAAAGGCAGACTTATCAGGTACAATTTTCTGTTCTTTAATTTCAGCAAGCATCGATTGTAAAACTTCTTTCACATCGCCCACTATAGGATTCTGCGCTGATCTATTTTTCGAGATTGAAGCGGGATCAATATCAATGTGAATGACTTTTGCCTCAGGAGCAAACTTCTTAAGATCACCTGTCACTCGATCATCAAAACGTGCGCCCACACAAATAATCAAATCCGCATAATGCATGGCACGATTTGCTTCAACCGTTCCGTGCATTCCTAACATGCCAATAAACTGCTTATCATTAGATGGATAAACACCCAAACCCATGAGCGTATTGGTGACTGGGAAATTATACAAACGACCGAATTCAGTTAATTCATTAGCAGCGTTTGATGTAATAACACCACCACCTGCATAAAGAATTGGCTTTTTTGATTCAGCAATCATTTTAATCGCTGATTTAATTTGTTTCTTATTGCCTTTAACGGTTGGTTGATAAGATCGCATGTTTAATTCTTTGGGATAATTAAACTCAATCTTTTTCACAGCAGGATTTGTTAGATCCTTAGGAATATCAACTAGGACAGGACCTGGACGGCCCGTCGTGGCAATATGAAATGCCTTTTTCATGACAGGGGCAATATCTTCAATACAGGTCACTAAGAAATTATGTTTTACACAAGGACGCGTGATACCAACGATATCAATTTCTTGAAAAGAATCTTTACCAATCAAATCTTTAGGAACGTTTCCTGAAATAACCACTAAAGGCACAGAATCCATATAAGCATCTGCAATACCTGTGACCGCATTGGTAGCACCAGGACCAGATGTGACTATCGCGACACCAGGCTTATCAGACGTTTTTGCATAACCTTCAGCAGCATGCACAGCACCTTGCTCGTGACGAGCAAGAATATGTCTGATATCTCCACGATTTTCTGCTTTGTATAATTCATCATAAAGAAATAAAACAGCACCACCTGGATAACCAAAAATGGTATCTACGTTTTCTTCTTTGAGACATTTAGCAAATATCTCCGCTCCAGATAATTTCACCTAGATTCCTACCCTATTTCTTAAAAACTAAAGTTCAGCATAATAATATGAAAACACCATGAAATACACCTGTAAAAGGCTGTATTTTAATCGTTTAGTACTTTATTTATATTAAAAAAAGACACCCCTCCACTTTTATGGGTTTAATCCGTCTTTGAATATCAGTAAAGATTAAAAAACTATCACTTATATAAGAATAAATAAGTTTAAACACACACTTTTATAGTGATAAATAAATCAAACAAGCACAAAAAAGGCCGCACAAACGTGCGACCTTTTTGAAATATGGTGGCTATACCGAGATTCGAACTTGGGACCCCATCATTATGAGTGATGTGCTCTAACCAGCTGAGCTATATAGCCAAAATATACTTTACAATAAGTGCGTTTAGCTACAAATTGCAAGGGGCGCTAATATAGAGATTGTAACACTCACTGTCAACCGCTGAGAGCGTAATTAATATGGAATAAAGTTCGGACAAAAGCAGACGTGAAAGATAAAACATTTTATAATTGCTCGGTTAATCTAAATAAAATTATAAAGTTTCATGAATCAAGCCACGTTTGATCTTAATGCATTTAATGCATTACCTAATTTGCAACGTTCTTTACTGCAATTAATTTCGATAATTTACGCACCAGTTGCCGCTACACCCATAGCCAGTTGTGCGCATCGTTTAGGCATTGATGATCCAAATATCAATGACAGTTTTACTTTGCATAGTCTACGACCCATTCTTGTAGATCTGATTCATGATGATTGGTTAGAAGGCAGTCAAGGCAAATACAGCTGTCCAGAGTCAATTAGAGATGAGCTATTACTCACAACCATTAATGAAGGCAATTTTGAAAAGATTGCCTCCCAAGTACTAACATCATTTTCTGCAACTGAGTCTTTTGGCAGAATTCTTTGGCAAAGCGTTGAGCATGGTTTATCACATGCGCGCATTTACCTGTTTATGGGTAAAACTGAGAAACTAAACCATACCCTAGAATTACTTGAAGAACGCTATCAATATCGCGAATCTGAATTGATCAATCCTGGCTTTTATCCTGCCACGTTTGGCACTCCTATTAATACAACATTGCTTGATGCATTATCTGCTGAAATGTTTGGTGTGGCATTTATAGGTCTATGCGAACATTCTCTTCAAAATCAAACCAAGCAGGCTGAGTTATGGGAGTTATACGAATCTCGCAAAGATCAAATACCCAGCTCATCATCATTCCAATTCAAATTACTTGAACCACAAGCTCGTTATAGTATTTATTCAGGGCAGTCAGAATTATTTCCTGAATTACCAAAAGGCAAACATCTGCAATCAACAGCGATGCTTGGTAATGAATCGGTAGAATACGATGATCGCCATATTTACTGGTATATCGCAAATGCCGCTAGACAACTTAGTCTAGGAAATAGCGAAAGTGCTATTCAAGCCTATGAAAATTCTACCGACATATATCGAGATGTGTATAACAAACGAAAGAACTCGCTGGTCTTATACGGTACAGAATTTGAAAAATTCTATTTGTTGGCATTACTCAGTAGCGGGGATAAACAACATTTAGCCAGTGCCCAAAGACTTTTAAAGCAACTAGAAAAAGATACTGACCATACCCTATTAGATGCTTATGCAGAAACCTTAGCAACCGGAATATTTAACTATAACGCCCCGTTAAAAGAACTCGAGATGGGTACTTTTAGCATATTGTTTTATGCCTTGATTAAACATTGGCTCGGGCAAAAAGTGTCTGATGGCGTTCAAGATATTTTAGAAGCAAAATTTAATCGGGCTAGCAGTGGCAACTACGCTTGGTTAACCGCAGAGTATGCTCAAGCATTAGCTTACTTTGCTGATACTAAGAGCGATCAAAACAAATATGCCATTCAAGCCAAAACACTTCATGAAAAATGCCATACAACCACTCTGTTTGATTTAGTGGCACCACAAGCAGAATGGGAACGCGCTCTAAATGCGATGAATCAACTCGTTTCGACAGATTCAAGCTCTCAAACAAGTGACGCTGAGGAGCGATTGGTTTGGATGTTAGATGTCGATCGTTATGGCGAATACGCACTCAATCCAAAATTACAGAAACGTACTGCCGCGGGTGGCTGGACTAAGGGTAGAAATATTGCCCTCAAACGTTTGAAAAAAGAACGCCATGAATTACCACCGCTGAGTGAACAAGACTTAGATATAGCCTCATCTATATTTGAACAACCTGATTATGATGCCTACTACCATCGTGGTCCGCAATTTTCCTTAGATTTAAATTTAGCTTGGCCAAAACTGGTTAACCACCCTAACCTTTTTTGGGATGGTGCGCGTAATACGCCTATCGAATTGAGCCAAGGTGAATTTGAATTACTCGTAAGCGAAGAAGACGAAAATTTACGTATCAGTTTCTATCCGCCATTCGATGATAGTCAAGAAGATAGTCAATATTTGGTAGTAAAGGAAACACCAACTCGTTTGTGTATTTATCAAAAGAATGACCAAGTGATGCGTCTTAGTGAAATTATTTCTAATGGCATCGTTATTCCTAGAGAAGCGGAAAAGAATTTACGTGAAACCCTTGGTACGCTAGCTCCGATGATCAGCATCCAGTCAGATTTAGAAGGCGTAGTAGATGCAGAATCAATGCAAGCTGATTCTAGAATCCACGCGAATCTTTTGCCTTATGGTGAAGGTTTACGCGCGACACTACGGGTTAAACCTTTTGGTGAATTTGGTGCTTATTATCCTCCGGGGCAAGGTCGTGCAAAATTATCTATTGAACACGAGGGACAACGTTTTAAAACTGAACGTAACCTCAATGAGGAAAGTGATTTATTAGACTATTTATTACAGCACAGTAAAATTCTTGGGGAAGAAGATGAATTTAACGACGAGTATCTTATTGATGATCCACAAGACTGCTTAGAGTTACTAGAACAACTTTACGCAGAAGCTGAAGAAAAGTCAGAAGGCCCTGATGGTACTGATAAGAAGCCAGCAAAAGTTATTATCGCTTGGCCAGAAGGCGAAGTCATGCGCATTGCCTCTCGTTTTGATACGAATAATCTACGCTTAAATATTAGTCAAAATGGCGATTGGTTCCAACTCGATGGGCAAGTATCTGCTGATCAAGATTTAGTCCTTTCGCTAAAACAACTACTCAATTTATCCGCTAACAATAAAGGTCGCTTCCTAAAGATGGAAGACGGTCAATATATCTCTTTAACCAATCAATTCCGGAAAAAATTAGATTCGATTCATCGTTATGCCGAATTAGATAGTGAAGGCGCTAAGATTAGCGGATTAGCCTCCTTGGCTCTTGAAGATTTAACCGACATGGTTGGCGAACTTACGGTTGATGATGCCTGGAAAAATCATATACAAAATATCGAAGCGCTCGAACACTACCACCCGAAAGTACCCAGTACACTCAAAGCAGAACTTCGCGATTATCAAACCGAAGGATATGCTTGGATGAGTCGTCTAGCGAAATGGGGCGTCGGTGCTTGTTTGGCTGATGACATGGGTTTAGGTAAAACAGTACAAACATTATCCATTTTGCTAGAACGCGCAAAGCTCGGCCCTACTCTGGTTGTTGCTCCAACCTCAGTGAGTAATAACTGGGAATCTGAAATCCATAAATTTGCCCCGACCTTAAAACCCTATTTCTATCGCGAAGGCAATCGACAAGAGTTGCTCGATAATGCAGATGCTTACGATATAGTTATCGCCAGTTATGGATTATTGCAACAAGACGCTGAACAATTTATTGAAAAGAAATGGTCAACAATTGTTTTAGATGAAGCCCAAGCAATTAAAAACATTAACGCAAAAAGAACCAAAACAGCGCATAAGCTTCAAGGTGATTTCAAATTAGTCACAACAGGTACACCGATTGAAAATCATTTGGGCGAATTATGGAGTATTTATCGTTTTCTAAATCCTGGTTTACTTGGTACGCAACAACAATTCATGCATAACTTCATTACACCTATTGAAAAAGACAGTAATGATGATGCACGCCAACAACTCAAAACACTGATCAAACCTTTCATTTTAAGACGCACAAAAACTCAAGTACTGCATGAATTACCACCCAAGACAGAAATTACGGTTGAGATTCCATTATCAGAGGGAGAACGAGCTATTTACGAAGCAGTTCGTAGCAGTGCTTTAGAAAGTTTGGCTAAAAATAAGGGGGAGAAACAAGCGGGTGGCGAACACTTAAAAGTGCTCGCAGCTATCACAAAATTACGCTTGGCGAGTTGTCACCCCAAATTGGTCATGTCTGATTCTACTCTATCCAGTAGTAAGCTAGATCGTTTTGGTCAATTACTGGAAGAGCTTATCGAAAATAATCACAAAGCCTTGGTATTCAGTCAGTTTGTAAAGTATTTGTCGATAATTCGGGCATATCTTGATGAGCGTGGCATAAAATATCAATACTTGGATGGTAGTACTCCTGTTGCAAAACGTAAAAGTAGAGTTGATGCATTCCAAGCGGGGGAAGGTGAAATCTTCCTAATTAGTCTTAAAGCCGGTGGTGCAGGTTTAAATTTAACTGCAGCAGATTATGTGATTCATATGGATCCTTGGTGGAACCCAGCAGTTGAGAACCAAGCATCTGATCGTGCTCATCGTATTGGTCAAACTCGACCAGTAACGATTTATCGCTTGGTTGCTGAGAATACTATTGAGCAAAAGATCGTTAAATTACACGAACACAAAAGAGATTTAGCAGATAGTTTATTGGAAGGATCAGATATGAGTGGCTCTATGAGTGCCGATCAAATGTTAGAGCTCATGCGAGATGGTTAATTTTTTTAACCTTTTATCTAGTGGGTGGTTTTGTCTAAACCGCCCAAAAGTGGGGGGGTGTCTTTTAGATACTTCGATTTAGCTCAGTTTAAATCTTCAGTGGAATGGTTTTGTAAGAATTAATTCAACTCAAAAATTCCATTCACTTTTGCATTAGCATAGCCAGGTTCTTTGCTAATTTTTCTTAAATTTTTGAGTGTGTGAAAAGGTAAATCTACTGACATTTCATTCACAATCCACTTCGGTATTTTACCGCCAGGATTGATACTCATTTCATATACCACATCCACTACGTTTTTATTGATGGGTGTCAAAATCCATTTGCCCTTAAGACTACCAATGCGAACTTTTCCTTTTACTTTGCCTATGTGTTTTGGCTTAGCATTTACATTGATTTCAACGCGTTTATTTTTAGGGTTTTGCGTTCTGGTGGCGAAGATTACCGCATCCCTATCGGCAACTGGCCACGGCATATTAGTCACAATATAATTAATCACTTTGCCATTATTATCATCTGATAAGGTTGTTGCGCTGCGTGTGTTATATAACCAGCGTGGATAACTCGATGAATCACTGATGACAGATACTAAGCTAGATAAACGAGTTTTCACTCTTATTTTGCCCATAAAGCTTTGGACCGAAGAGCCTGAAGCGCTTTTTGAATAGACTTTTATATCACTTTCATCTTTCTTAAGTTTCCAATTATTTGACGCGTATAGATTTGATGCAGAGATAAATAATAATAGTAATAGTGCAGATGAAATTTTCTTAAATCCGTACATGCGTTTCATAGATGAATTTCTAGTGATTAAATGTCATTTAAGATACCAACGTTTGTTACGTTAATACGGATTCAACAATGATTAGTATTCCACAGATAAAATCTCTTTGATGTGTGATTTTATCAATCTCATTAATTTTAGATTCACCCTTCTCTGGCATAATAAGCATCTTGATTTATATACTGATAAGATAAAAATTATCAGCGCAATTGGGCTAAAAATGTTAAAAAAAATACTAATCCTGAGTTTCGTTTCTTTCACTTTAACTGCTTGTTCAACTCAACAAGTCATTGGTACAGGCGTTGCCGTAGCGAGAATTCCTACGAAAGCTGCTGGTGCAGTGGCAGGAACAGCAGGTGGAATTGTGGGTGCTACGGTAGGTGGTGTGGTTGCTGGTAGAACAGGTGCTAAATACGGAAAAATAGCAGGACAACGAGCTGCCAGAAAAGCAATTCCTTAACAGCCTGATATAATCAACAAAGAATAAAAAGACAGTTCTATTGAGCTCTTGTACCGAGCTTAGTCGAAGTATGTCGAATTCTTTTTGCTGAGTTTGTCGAAGTACACCCCCCTACTTTTAGGCAGTTTTAGAAGATAGATACTTATATACTTCCTTATATCCTCCTTTAAAGACGACACGATCGTGTTTATTTCGGCTTTGATAGTCATACATTGGGTCGTAATAATCCACCAAAAGTGAACTCACTAGTGGGATAAAACCTGCAATTGATCCTGATTCCGAGCGTAGTTGAATTGCTGCGAGCATTTGCTTACGAGCTTCTTCGTAACGTATGCCTCCAAGTCGTTTTTTTATTTTAGCTAAGCTATTCAATAAGTGTTTTGCAAGTTCAACTTCACCTTGCTCTTTGCCATAAACTTCGTCAAAAGATCTTTGAGTATCAAGAATATACTCGTCAATACTCACTTTATTTCTATCTTCTTCAGTGACCTCTAACATCACTAATGGAGATGTTTGCATTGCTTCGAATAAACGTTGCGGTAATCCTATCGAACCTACGTTTCGCCCTTCATCTTCAATAACAATTAATTGATGACCTGCAGCTTCTTTTTTTAACAATTCAATCGCAAGATTATTTTCAAAATTTATTTGGGTTGGCTGAGGAGTTGCTGTTGGTCCAAACGCTGAACCTCGATGATTTGCTAGGCCTTCAAGGTCAATACTATTATCTAATTGCTTGAGCAAGCGTGTTTTACCAGAGCCAGTTCGACCACCCAATACCACAATCGACATTTCTTCACTGAGACGCTCAATGGTATCAATAAGGAACCGCCGCATGGCCTTATAACCGCCATCTACACGAGCTTGTTTCTCACCGCTATGATCAAACACCCATTGCTGGGAAATTTTTGACCGTAAACCGCCTCTAAAGCAGTAAAGTACACCCCCCCACTTTTGACTGGTTTGCATCTCGTCCATTGGGGCTAAGTTGTGGAACTCCTTCGTTGCCTCTGTTTTGCCACGACTAGCAGTTTTACTAAAGAACTCTGCCCAAAGCTTTTTACGTTTTATTTGTTCTTCTTCAGCAACTAACTGCGCCCCCAACAATATCGCGGCATCTTGTCCTTGATTTTTATAGACTGTGCCCACCGCTTCACGCTGTTTGTCATCCAACAAAGGTATGTTGACGGCATTCGGAAACGCACCTTGTTTGAATTCAATCGGCGCTCGAACATCTAGTAGAGGAATATCATTGATAAAAAGCGCGGCATAATCATCAACGCTCGGATGATCATCTTTGGGGAGTCCTTCGAGCTTCAAATCGGGCATAACTAAGCGCTATTTCACAGTAATTAAGGCGTTATTTTTATTCTTTGAAGATAAGTAACCAATGGCTTCTAAATCTAAACCTGCATCTTTAATAGTCGATAAAAATGCTTGTTCATTATCTGCATCAACAGCGACTAATAAACCACCGCTGGTTTGCGGATCACACACTATCGATTGTTGAGTGTGAGTCATTTCAGAAATTACATGACCATAACTTTCAAAATTACGTTGTGCACCACCTGGTGAGCAACCCTGCTCTAGATATTCCATCACATGTGGTAATAACGGTAATTTAGAATATTCAATCACAGCACTGACATCGCTACCTTCACAGACCTCGCGCAAATGCCCACCCAAGCCAAAACCCGTAACATCTGTGAGTGCTGTTACACAGTCTAGTTGTGCCAGTTTTTCGCCAATGATATTAAGTTTACACATGGAGTCTGGGGCAAGATGCGCATGCTCTTCTTTAATAAGCTTTTTCTTTTGTGCGGTGGATAAAATACCGACGCCTAAAGGTTTTGTCAGATAAAGCTTATTCCCGACTTTAGCGGTTGAGTTTTGTTTGACTTGATCACTCGCAACAGTGCCGGTTACAGCTAAACCAAAAATAGGTTCTGGGGCATCAATACTATGGCCACCAGCTAAAGATATCCCCGCATCTTTACAAGCTTTTCGACCACCTTCTATGACCTGTTGCCCTACTTCAGCTGGTAATTTATCTAAGGGCCAGCCAAATATTGCAATTGCCATGATTGGTTTTCCACCCATAGCGTATATATCGCTGATTGCATTGGTGGCTGCAATTCGACCGAAGGTATAAGGGTCATCCACAATTGGCATGAAGAAATCTGTGGTACTGATAATGGCAGTACCGTTACCTAAATCATACACAGCAGCATCATCGCGCGTGCTATTCCCGACTAACAGAGATTCATCCAACATAGGAGTAATTTTGCTTTGCAGCATGACATCTAAAACAGCGGGGGATATTTTACATCCACAACCTGCACCGTGACTGTATTCAGTCATTTTTACATTGGACATGTTTTTTCCTTATTTTCATTAGTAGATGTAAATAGTCTACTGGTTTTAAGTCACTATGCCGTGACGCATGAAGTTTAAAAACGTGTCGGGATTATACGCTTTTTTAGACTAAGATATATCAACGATTAAATTGTAGAATATAGATCTATAGTTTATAAGCACTAATCAAAACAACGATAGGAATAAAGATGCCAACACTACTAATCACTGGAGCTAATCGTGGACTGGGTTTAGAAATAAGCAAAGAGTTTTTAAAACTAGGTTGGGATGTGCATGCAACCTGTCGAGATCCAGATTCAGCATTAGCGCTTAAGGCCATCCAAAAGGCAAATTCTGACCTATTGAATATTTATAAGTTGGACGTTAGTAATGATTCACAAATCAATGAATTAAAAGAAGTAATTGGGAAATTGCCCATTGATATATTGTTCAATAATGCGGGTACATACGCAGCTAAATCTGGGGAATTTGGGACATCAGATAGAGATACTTGGCTAGATTCTTTCAATATAAATGTTATTTCTCCGATGAAAATAATGGAAACTTTCGTAGATAATGTCGCTGACAGTGAAAAGAAAATCATTGCTAATATGAGCAGTAAGATGGGGAGTATTGAGGATAACTCATCTGGTGGATCTTACGCTTACCGATCTACAAAAACCGCATTAAATACAGTGGTAATGAGCGCCTCACATGACCTAAAATCTAAAGATATAACGGTATTAGCTTTGCATCCTGGATGGGTTCGTACCGACATGGGTGGGCCAAACGGTGAATTATCTGTCGAAGAGTCTGCAGCGGGCATATTGAATAATCTTAAAAATGCCTCATTAATAGATACTGGCAGTTTTTTTGATATCGATGGCACTATTATCCCTTGGTAACAACTTCAGTAATTAGTCTATAACCAAATATTCACAAAACATGAAAAAAGAAAAAGTCATCGTTGGCATGTCTGGTGGAGTCGATTCATCCGTTGCTGCATTATTATTACTCGAACAAGGCTATGAAGTAGAAGGCTTGTTCATGAAAAATTGGGAAGAAGATGACAGCGCAGAGTACTGTACTGCCACAGTGGACCTAGCAGACGCTCAGTCAGTGAGTGATGATTTAGGTATCAAATTACACACCGTTAATTTTGCTACTGAATACTGGGATAATGTATTTGAGTACTTTCTAGAAGAATATCGTTCAGGTCGAACACCGAATCCTGACATTATGTGTAATAAAGAAATTAAGTTTAAAGCCTTCCTCGATTTTGCTTTGGATTTAGGTGCTGATTATATTGCCACGGGTCATTATGCACAGATTGACCGTTCCGAAGATAACATCAAGATGATCAAAGGCTTTGATAACAATAAAGATCAAACTTACTTCTTATACACCTTACAGCAAGATCAATTAGCCAAAAGTCTTTTCCCTGTCGGTGAGTTAGATAAAGCCGACGTGCGAAAAATAGCTGAAAAGGCAGGTTTTGATACAGCAACGAAAAAAGACAGCACAGGTATTTGTTTTATCGGCGAGCGAAAATTTACTGAATTTTTACAGCGATTTCTTCCAGCCCAACCAGGTGAAATTGTAAGCCCTGAAGGAGATGTGATCGGCAAACATCAAGGCTTAATGTATTACACATTAGGCCAACGTCAGGGCTTGGGTATTGGCGGATTAAAAACAGCAGATGAAGCACCCTGGTTCGTAGTTGACAAGAATCTTGATAAAAATCAATTGATTGCAGGACAAGGACATGCGCATGAAATGTTACTCAAACAACAATTACGCGCCTCACAATTACACTGGGTTGCTGGTAAATCGCCTGCCAAAGAATTTTACTGCAAAGCAAAAATAAGATATCGCCAAACCGAACAAGCTTGTAAAGTTAGCATTATAAAAAATGAATGCGTTGTTTGCTTTGAAGAGAAACAACGCGCCATCACACCCGGTCAATCCATTGTTTTCTATCAAGGAAATATTTGCCTTGGAGGTGGAATTATTGATGAAATGCACAGCACTTGTGATTAAACTTAAGGTCATCTCTATTTATAGAGCTGCCCTTAACCCTCAGATCAAATAAGGTACTCATTGTGGAATCAAACACACAGAATCGAACCATCGCCATGGCAGCATTATTTCAATGCGTTGATGGTGTCAGCCAAATTGCTAATACTGGCAATATCGATAGCGATGTTTACAACACCGCCGTTGGAAGTGTGCTTAAAGAAGGCGCAGAAACAGCCACTGATATTTATGGATCTTTAGCTAATTTAAAACTTGGCTTTGCGTCAATGATGAGTCAACTAAGTACCTCGCCCACTACTCCAGATGGCACACCTAAAGACATGGAAGCTACCCGCTATGCTTTGGGTTTACTGCAACTAGAGAAAAAACTGAGCCACAACAATGCTATGTTCCAATCCTTACTTGAAGGGATTGAAGATACACAAAAAAAGTTAGAATTTTTCGATATCGAGCATGAAAACATTACGGCGGCCTTAGCAGATATTTATGCTAATACCATTAGTAAAATTGGTCCAAAAATCATGGTGAAAGGTGATCAAACACATTTAGCAAATCCTAATAATGCCTCAAAAATTCGTGCACTCTTGTTAGCAGGGATAAGAGCTGCATTATTATGGAGACAAGCTGGCGGAAATCGCTGGAAACTTTTGTTAGAACGTGGAAAGTTACAAAAACAAGCGAATAGGTTTTTAGAACAAATAAATACCGTATAAATTACACCCCCCTACTTTTGAGTGATCTTAATGTTTTATTGTTGAAAACGAATAACTGAATCATTTGTCATTTGCGTGATTATTTTGATTGTATTTTCTTTTCAGAATACTAAATCTAACTTACAATCAATCAACTAATAATGCTTGTACATTTACTATGACAGATTTAACTCCTAGTCAATTACGTCAACGAATTCGCAGTGGTGAACATACTGGAAATACTTCTGGGTTTTGTCCTGGTTATGTTCAAACCAATATGGTTATTTTACCCAAAGATTGGGCTGCAGATTTTTTACAATTCTGTCAAAAAAATCCAAAACCCTGTCCTGTCTTAGGGATTTCTGAAGCAGGCAGTTGGGAGATCCCAGAATTAGCAACTGATCTGGATATCCGTAGTGATATCCCTAGCTATAAAATATTCGAAAACGGTGTTGTCACTAATGAAGTCAATGACATCACTGAATTTTGGCGCGATGATTTAGTCACATTTATGTTGGGATGTTCATTCTCTTTTGAAGAACCTCTGATCCAAAGTGGCCTTGAAGTACGTAATGTGACAGAGAACTGTAATGTTCCGATGTATCGAACTACTATAGATTGTAATACCGCGGGAAGATTTAGCGGCACTATGGTTGTCAGTATGCGCCCTTTCTTACCTGCTGACTCGATCCGTGCGATTCAAATTTGTACCCGTTTTCCTTCGGTACATGGTGCGCCAGTACACTTAGGTGACCCCAGCCTAATTGGCATCAAAGATATCAATAGCCCTGAGTTTGGCGATCCGGTCACTATAAACGAAAACGAATTACCTGTGTTTTGGGCCTGTGGCGTGACTCCACAAGTTGCTTTGGAACAGGCAAAACCTCCATTTTGTATCACCCATAGTCCTGGCTGTATGTTAGTCACTGACATTAAAAACAGTTCACTATCAATCATGTAGATACAAAAGAAATTTAAAGGATCATACAAAATGTCATTAACTCTTAATTGCGATCTCGGTGAAAGCTACGGCTCATGGAAAATGGGTTTAGACGAGCAAGCCATGCCACATATACATCAAGCTAATATTGCCTGTGGATTTCATGCAGGTGATGCCATTATTATGCGCAAAACGATTCAATTAGCTAAAGACAATGGCGTGAGTATAGGCGCACATCCAGCCTACCCTGATTTACAGGGATTTGGACGCCGATCAATGAATTGTAGCCACGATGAAATTTTAGCCTATGTGCAATATCAAATTGGTGCGATCGAAGGAATGGCAAAAAGTATGGGGGTGTCTTTAGACTACGTAAAACCCCATGGTGCCTTATACAATGACATGATGGCGAAAGATAATGTTCGCGCAGCAGTCATGGAAGCTGTAGCTACACATCATTCTAAACCCGCTTTGATGCTACAAGCAGTACCTGAAAATGCACAACACAAAGTAGAGGCTGAAAATCTAGGCCTAAAACTGCATTTTGAAGCATTCGCTGATCGTTGCTATGACGATGACGGCAAATTACTTTCGCGTTTAAAAGAAGGTGCCGTGCACACACGTGATAAAATGATGGCGCAAGTAAAACAACTGATTCAATCACAAACTGTCACAACCGTATCTGGAGATACTCTTCCACTGTTAGCTGATACCTTGTGTGTACATGGCGATAACATTGAAGGGGTAAGAGCAATTGCTGATATCCGAGCGTTAATTGACGGATGAGAATTGAAGTAGCTGGTGAGAATTCCTTAATTCTTTATTTTGGAGAAACCACAGCACCAGAAATATCCGCAAAAGTACAACGTGCTTCTAAAAAACTTTCTGCAGCTTTGGGCGATGTAATAATCGACCAGGTCACGTCTTATGCATCCTTATTGCTAATTTTTGATCCATTAGCCATAGATCAATACGCAGTTCGTAAAATCATTCATAAGACGTTGGGAGCAGATGAAAGTTCTACAAATGAGAACTCAGCATCTGAATCCTCCACTTTAGTGGAATTACCGGTGTATTACAGCGAAGAGTCAGGACCAGAGTTATCACTTATCAGCAAAAATTCTGGGCTTTCAATCGAAGAAATAATCACACTACACCAAAGCCTTACTTACCGCGTATATGCAATTGGATTTGCCCCTGGATTTGCCTTTTTAGGTCAAGTTGACGAACGTATCGCCAGTCCTCGTTTGAGCACACCACGTTTAAAAGTACCACGCGGCGCAGTGGGTATTGCAGATCGACAAACCGCTATATACCCTGATGTATCACCGGGTGGTTGGAATCTCATCGGTCTGTGCCCTACCCGTATGTTTGACCCTAATTCAACACCACATATGCCTGTCAGTGTGGGGGATGAAGTACGTTTTAAAGGCATTAGTAAGGATGAGTTTTTAGCCTTAGGCGGCGAGATAGGAGACTATCAATGAGCGTTAAAATAATTCAGCCTGGTATTTTATCTTTAGTTCAAGACGCGGGGCGTTTTGGTAAACACAGTATAGGCTTAACCAATGGCGGTCCCCTAGATAGACTCTCTTTTGCTTGGGCAAACCGTCTTTTAGATAATGATAGCAATGCTTGTGTCATTGAAGCCAGTATTGGTGGTTTAGTCTTAGAGTCGCAAGTCGATACACAAATCGCCATTACAGGTGGTGATGCGACTTTATCAATCAATCAAATACCTATAAATAGTTGGCAAAGTTATTCGATTAAATCAGGTGATAAAATAAGCTTTGGTTTTGCGCAAAATGCGACGCGTCATTATATTGCAGTCAAAGGCGGATTTAATCTAGCACCGATGTTTGATAGCTGTGCCACAGTAGTGCGCGAAAAATTAGGTGGTCTAAACGGTACAGCGTTACAAGCTGGAGATATCATTCCTTGCGCCTCCTTCTCCCTAAATGACACTAGTCAGCATAAAGTTAATCTGATAGATCGACCTAGCTATACGGGCGATATTACACTTAGGGTCATTCTTGGCTATCAACAGTCTACTTTTAGTAATCTGGATAAAGCGCGTTTTTTTAATAATACATTTACCCTGAGTGATAAGTGCGATCGCATGGGTTTCCGTTTATCGGGGCCTGAAATTAGCTCAGAACTGCATACTAAGCAAGGTGGTATGTTATCCGAAGGTATTTGTTACGGCGCAATTCAAGTTCCCGCGGATGGTCAACCGATTGTGCTTTTAAACGATCGTCAAACCATTGGGGGATATCCAAAAATTGGTTCTGTCTTTTCACTCGATATTCCAAAACTGACACAGCGACTACCAGGGTCTACAATTCATTTTGAAGCGATTAGCATGGACGAAGCACAACGCCAATTACACTTGGCGCAATACCGCTACCAACATGCGCAATTACACACTATTTAAAACTAGTGTATTGATAAAATAAGTGTTGTTTAACATTGGATAGACCATGAACGATAAAAACTCTGAAACGCAGTTAAAGATTACCCAACGAATCGAAGATTTGATGGTTCAGCGTGACGTCCGTGGAATGAAACATCTGCAAAAAGTGTTAACCCCAGGCTATTACCAACGTGCAGCACAAACATTGTTTGAATGTAAAGGTACCGTGTTAATTGGCACAGGGTTCCCTGTCGATGAAACCTTTGAAACCGATGGCCCAGTGGGCGCAATCGCGCTATATGACACCCTCAAACATCTTGGTGCGAACCCGATTATTGTCTGTGGCGATCCTTTACAAAGTGTTATCGGCGAAGATTATCAAACCTATAAAATCAGCGTTGGTGATCTCAGTGTAGGCCAGCAAGAAGCAATTGATGGTCTAACAAAACTAAAACCTGAAGTGGTGTTATCTATCGAACGCCCTGGTCTCACTGCGGGTGGATTCTATGCCAATATGCGCGGTGAAGACATCAGTCAGCGCTGTGCTTGTTTCGATTATTTCTTGATTGAAGCTGATTGTCCAACTATCGCAATCGGTGATGGTGGCAATGAAATCGGCATGGGCAAAGTACTCGATACATTAAGTGTATTACCTATCACTCCAGCAGTCACAAGTTGTGATGAATTACTTGTAGCAGACGTATCAAACTGGGGAGCACATGGTTTGATTGCGTTACTTGGATATTGGAGCGATGAAGATTTGCTTGGGAAAATCAATACGCTTGATATTCTTAAGTATATCTCTGCACGCGGTAGTGTGGATGGTGTCACTCGAGAAAACACACTCACTGAAGATAGCTTGGGCTCAGAAGCAGGTCAGGAATTGATTGATGAATTACGTAGAATTACAGGATTTTCGAGCTAAACACATTTCAATCTCTTAAGGTCATATCACTTCTTTTATGAATCTTTTCAATAGTTTGTTGTCTTATAAGTACGATTATTCTTGAATATTTGGTAAGCAAATATGAAATACTTTGTTACATTCTTTGTTCTCTTACATTTAATATTTTCCAATGCACATGCTAGAGAAGCGGTGCAAATGACACAAAATAAATGGGAAGTGTTACAGTACTCTGGCATTAAAGCTAATCAAGTTAACTTTAATAACAACACCATGACGATAAAAGTCAATCAATCCGCTGGGCCGCTGGTGTATCGTTTGGACAAACCCCAAGTGGTTAAAGAAATTATTCTAGATGCGGATATTTTAGGAAAATTAAAACTCAATAAAAGTAAGCAAGGTGAAAAAGGTAATGATGATTTCTCCTTACGTGTTGGCTTAGTGTATCAAGGTAAGAGAAGACTTGGCTTTATGCAAAAACAAGTAGCAGCAGGATGGATAAAAAAACTATTTAGTTTAGCGCCCAAAAACCTTGGGGTTAGCCATGTAGAATTTTTTACGGTATTTCAGGACAAACGCTTAACGAATTCAAAACGTGTACACCCATTATCGGATCTTTTGGTTGAAAACTTTACTGTACAACAACCCAATAATGGCAAACTCAAAGTAAGTTTCAAGGTACCTTCTAACAAGACCGCCTTAGCGGTGTGGATCAGTAGTGATGGTGACGATACCAAATCCGCTTACAGTGTGCGTTTAAATCAATTAATTCTTAATTAAAAAGACACCCCCCTACTTTTTACCATTTTACGTTTAATCGTTTTAAAAATAGCTAAAAGTGGGGGGGTGTCTTTTTAAATGTTTTGAAAACTTATTGAATAGATGCCAAAGCTTCTTCAATATAAAATTCACGTAATTTCTGAGTGATAGGACCGGGTTTTCCATCCCCGATTTGCTGGCCATCGAGGCTTACCACCGCAGTAACAAAGGTCGTTGCAGAACTAATAAATGCTTCAGCAGCAGCTTTAGCTTCATCCGCGGTAAATAATCGCTCTTCTACCTTCATATTGTTTTCATCGGCTAAACGTACAATCGCTTTCCGCGTTATACCTGCAAGTATTTCATTACCTAAATGGCGTGTAACAATCGTGCCATCTTGGGTAATTATGTATGCATTATTGGAACTACCTTCAGTGATATAACCATTTTCTTCCATCCAGGCATCATCAGCACCGGCGTTTTTTGCCGCCATTTTTGCTAGGCTTGGTGCTAATAATTGAACCGTTTTTATATCACGGCGACCCCAGCGAATATCTGGCACAGTAATAATCGCTAAACCTTTTTCAGCCGCCGGACTATTAATAACATTAAGCTCTTGAGTAAACATGACTAAAGAAGTTGGAGTATTTTCTGGAAAGTGAAAGGCACGATCAGCCGCGCCACGCGAAACTTGAAGATAAACCAATCCTTCTTTTAAGTTATTTTTTTCTATTAATGCTTTTTGTGCTGTTTCAATCTCAGCATCCGAGGCTGGTGCATCTAAAGATAGCTCATTCAATGAACGATGCAAACGGGTCAAATGGCCATTATTGTCAATCAGCTGGCCATTTAAAACAGATGAAACTTCATAGACTGCATCGGCAAATAAAAAACCTCGATCAAAAACCGATATTTTAGCTTCAGCCTCATCAACATACTCGCCATTTACATAAACGATTCTTCCCATTCTACTTTTCCTTTCTCAATTAACGTATTGTTTTATATATCATTGATAAAACAAAAAATTTACATTTATCCTCAATCATCTATACATCACATAACCAAACATTATGCGAGATTCAGGAATTTTTACCCTTTATGATGGATGATTTATACAGTTAAGCAGATTACTAGTCTAGTACCAGTTTGATGATTTTAATGGATGATTACAAACATTCTTAAAGACATTAAGTCATTGCAATCATTGAAATTTGGCGACCGTATTCTTTTTCCCCTGCATGTGTATTCCGGCGAAAACTAAAGTATTCCTCAGGGTTAGTGTATGTATCGATACCGATTGATTCTGCATGTATTTGACTGAGCTTACACTGTGCTAGGATGAATCCTGGCAAATCAAAATAATGCTGAGCTGATTTAGTTCGTATGAATTCATCCGTATTAAAATTACTTAATGCACGTAATTGTTCAATGAAATCATCTCGTACTTCGTAAGAGTCTTGATGAATACTAGGACCGATACACGCATGAATATTTTCGCGTGATGCACCTTGTTCGCACATATTTGTAACGACTGCTTCAATAATACCTGATACCGCACCTTTCCAACCTGAATGAGCAGCAGCGATCACCCCTGCTTTTCTATCGACAAACAACACAGGTGAGCAATCTGCACCCAAGACACTTAAAGTGAATCCTTTTACTTTGGTCACTAATGCATCACCTTGGTGAAAATCATCGGAGCTTTTAGGTGTGATTACATGAACATCGGTGCTGTGGATTTGAGTTAAACCAAATAACTTAGTTTCTTCAAGTCCTAGCGCGTGAATCGCTCGCCAACGGTTTTCAATGACGTTATCGATTAAATCTAAAGAAGCAGGTCCACAATTCAATGAGTCATAAATACCAGAAGACACCCCCCCACTTTTACCAAAAAAACCGTGTCTAATGCCCTTAAATGCGTTTAGGGTTTCGTTTTGTTTATACATATCTATTCGTGCTTTAAAGCTTGTAGTAGAACTTTTATTAAATGCGCTTTAGGATCAGCAGATCTTTTGACTAATCCTGTAATGAGTTTAACCGTATTTTTGCTCAATGGTCTTATATTTATATTGCGGGGTTTTAATTTGTCATGTGGATTTTCATCAAGATGGCGTATTTCTGTATTTAATGTAATTTCATTAAGTTGCTCTGCTATTACTGAATCAGGAATATGTTGAGGCATGATCGAAACCCCCATGCCTGATGAAACAATTTGCCAGATAGAGTCTAAATTATCCGTTTCCAATACAGGATTAATATGTATATTCATTTGTTTTAATTCGGATTCGATTAATTCGCCAGCACGTGTGGATTTCTTGAATTGAATATATGGATTTGATTCTAGTATTTCTTTAACACTATCACCCTTTGCTTTCTTGTGAGATATAACCACTAGAGATTCAGAGGCAAACGGAAACCAGCTCATCCCCATAGGTAATTTTGAGGGCTCGCTAACAATCGCTGCATCTAAAATTCCGCGATAAACGCTACGTGTTAATTCTCCAGATAAACCGGTATGTATACTGATAAATAAATCAGGATTCGTTTTACGTAATTCAGTTAAGGCTTTTGGCAATAACATTCTTTGTACTGATGGTACCGCTCCTAATTGTAATGATCCCGAAAAATGCTCATCTGCAGATGACCCTAAATCATTACATAAACGTAATATTTCTCGAGATTTACGAGCTAGACTAATGGCGCGAGCAGTCGGTCTTGGCGGGCGTTTACTTCGATCAAATAAATCCTCACCGAATTCTTTTTCTAAAGCTTTTATTTGTAAACTAATCGCTGATTGGGTTAAACCTAAGGATTCACCCGCCGCGGCGAAACCACCATAATCTAAAATACTGACCAATGTTTTTAATTGACGAATTTCCATTAGTGTTAAACCCGAATATTTTAATATTAAAATTATTTAATTAATGAGGAAAAGAACATTTAATTGACTCATATAGTTTACCCATTTTTAGTTGATCTGATTAAAAATTTGTTAATTATTTTGATGGATTCTTTTAATTATATTTAACACTAAAGACAATAATAACTTACTAGAAAAAAATGAGTTTTAATGTCAATTTGAAGCTATAGTTATCTTCATTAAAAATGATTAAAATATTTTAATTTCTATTGAGACCTCCTTATGAAACTTAACGATAACAGTCTTTTTCGCCAACAAGCGTATATCAATGGTGAATGGGTAGATGCTGACAACAAGGCCAGCTTCGAAGTAAATAACCCTGCAACGAATGAAATCATTGGATCTGTACCTAATATGGGTGCAGCAGAGACAAAACGAGCAATTGATGGTGCGAATAAAGCATGGCCTGCTTGGAAAGCACTTACCATGGCCGAGCGTGCTGCTATTCTTGAAAAATGGTATGATCTTATCATTGAAAACCAACAAGACTTAGCCGTTATTATGACCATGGAGCAAGGCAAATCTGTTGCTGAAGCTACTGGCGAAGTTGGTTATGGGGCTTCTTTTGTGAAGTGGTTTGCAGAGGAATGTAAACGTGTCGGTGGCTTTACTATGCCCACCAAAAACAATGATCAACGATTAATTATTTCCAAAGAGCCTGTAGGTGTATGCGCGGCTATTACACCCTGGAACTTCCCTAATGCCATGATTACACGTAAAGCTGCTCCTGCTCTAAGTGCAGGCTGCCCAATGATTGTTAAACCTGCGGAAGCTACACCCTTTTCAGCTTTAGCATTGGCTGAATTAGCAGAACGCGCTGGAGTGCCTGCGGGTGTTTTTAGTGTCATTACAGGTGAGCCCAAAGATGTAGGTGGAGAAATGACCTCAAATCCAATCGTGCGCAAACTGACTTTCACTGGTTCGACCGCTGTCGGTAAATTACTCATGCGTCAATGCTCTGACACTTTAAAAAAGATGTCTTTAGAATTAGGCGGAAATGCCCCTTTTATAGTTTTTGAAGATGCAGATGTCGATGCCGCAGTAGAAGGTTTAATGATCTCCAAATATCGTAATAGTGGCCAGACTTGTGTGTGTACTAATCGTACTTTTGTGCATGAGGCAGTATACGATGAGTTTGCTAAAAAACTGTCTGAAAAAGTATCTGCATTAAAAGTTGGCGATGGTTTTGATGAAGGTGTAGCACAAGGTCCTTTAATCAATATGGCGGCTGTCGAAAAAGTAGAAAGCCACATTCAAGATGCCGTTGATAAGGGCGCTGAGGTTTTAGTAGGTGGTGCTAGACACGAGCTCGGAAGCACTTTCTTCCAGCCAACCGTTTTAGGTAATGCATCTACGGATATGAGAATTACCTACGAAGAAACTTTTGGTCCAGTCGCACCTCTGTTCAAGTTCAAAACTGAAGAAGAAGCAATCAAACTCGCTAATGACACTGAATTTGGTTTGGCCTCATACTTCTACACCAGAGATATTGGAAGAGCTTGGCGCGTATCTGAAGCGCTAGAGTACGGCATGGTCGGCGTTAATTCAGGTTTGATATCAAATGAAGTGGCACCATTCGGTGGTATCAAAGAATCTGGATTGGGTCGTGAAGGCGGGACTTTAGGTATCGATGAGTTTTTAGAGCCTAAATACATTTGTATGGCAGGTGTAAGCTCTTAAACATTAAAATTTGAAACTGACAAAAGCGGGGTGAATCACTTTTTATAAAGACACCCCCCTACTTTATGCCCTTTTTGGTTTATAAGTATGCTAATAAAATTCCAAAGTTAATCCTAATTTAAAGATTACTTGTTACCGAGTTTTACTGTATTTTAATAATCTCTTTTATAAACGACCTTGCTTGATAGGCAACACATCGGTTGGCAGCAGATTTAGTCTCTTATCCTGTTGCATCGAATAACCAAACTTTTCACTAAATCCATTTAAGGTTATTTTAGATAGCTTTATAGCTTCGTACTCTACAACGTAATTTACCTTTTTTTCTTGGTAAGTTATATCGTAAGTTTCTATTCTTTTTCTATCTTGGTACTTTTCAGCTTTGGGGTTTTGTCTAACTGCTTTGTAGTTGATTTTTACTAGTCCAAAGTCTTTAGTTAAAACAGAGCAATTGGTAGTCATGTGCTTATTGCCAGCTTTTTCTGTTATCTTAGACTCTTTGCATTCATAGTCGTATGCCTTAAATAAATCTATTAATTTCTTATCTGCTAGAGCAAATTTTACATATCCGTCCTCTTTTTTAGATGGGGTTTTTTGTGTCTGTATAACAGGACAAGCATCATTTGAGACCTTATCACTAAAAGAAACCTTAGATTTATTTTTGCAATTTTCAATACTCGTTAAAATCGCTTGAGCGGTTTCTTTTTTTATTTTTCTTATTTTTCCTCCACCGAAGGAAGTGTTAGAAGCTGCTATTGCCATGCTCTTTTTGCCCCTCGATTGTTTATATGAATTCATAAGTTTTGCAACTTTACGAATTTCATTAAGTTGTAATAAAACATCTAATCCTTCGCTTTTAGCGGTAATATTTGGTTTTCTTTTTGGTTTTTTCTTCTTGACGACTTCTTTTAATTTTACACGCTTGTAATATTCATTATTGAATGTTTCTGCTAAACGTTCTGGCTTACAGAAAAAACCGTATATATGCCTCTTTTCCGACTCACTATGCTCGTACTTATGATAATGCCCCTGAGATTTTCTACTGGCATGGCAAACACTCAATAGCTTTGCTGTAGGACAAATTTTATTACTCCATGAGCTCTTAGTATATCTTTTACCTTCCCTATCATTATGCTTTAAACAAGCTTTTTCATTGAATTTCGAATAATTGAATTCTGGTTGATAATAAGAGCAACTGGTTAACTCTTTAGTTTCAATGCTGTGGTGTAGACACGAGCCTCCTGCTGCGAAAGTAACTTGTGGAAAAAAGAATATAAGTAAAAATAGTAAGTTCTTCATAAGAGCCCTTGGTGAAAGTGTAATTAGTATTGAGTAATTAAATTTTACTTCTTATTCTTAAAAAACACAATAACATCAACATGTTAGAATATATTTTAATTCTGACTTGATTTCAAATGAAGTAGCTCCATTTGGTGGAATAAAAGAATCTGGATTGGGTCGTGAAGGTGGAACTTTAGGAATCGAAGAATTTCAGAGCCAAAGTACATTTGTATGGGTGGTGTTAGTTCTTAATTTATTAACGTAAAA
>CALJIH010000196.1 GCA_937974135.1 uncultured Cocleimonas sp.
TATCGCGGTGTTTTTAGAAACGCTAAAACTGTTAGATAATCTTGGCCCACTCAAAGGTTCAGCAGTTGCTTCTGTAAGTTGTTCGGGTGGTGAAGCGAGTTTAATGGCAGATTTAGCGATGCATACACGACTTGATTTTAAGGATTTTTCACAATCGCAAATTACAAAAATCCATCAGGTCTTGGGCGATAAAGTGACGCTTGCGAATCCATTGGATTATCACACTTATATTTGGGGCGACGTAAAAAGTATGACCGATTGCTTTTCTGCGGTTATGCAAGAGACTTTCGATTTAGTGATTTTTGTTTTGGATTTACCGCGCAAAGATCATTGCGATGTGAGTGGTCATGAATGTGCTATTGAATCCATTATTGCCGCTAAAAAACGCACAGGTGCGAATGTTGCAGTACTCTCAAGCTTAACTGAAAATCTTGATGAGCAAGACGCACATCGCTTTATAGATGCGGGTATCGTGCCATTGCATGGCATGGAAGAGGGAATTGCGGCGATTAATAAAGCAATCGTAGCAGGACAGTTAAAAAAGACACCCCCCCACTTTTTGCCAGTTTTGCTGGATAAACCTGTTCAAGCTGATGAAATTATTACTTCAATGGATGAGTATCAAGCGAAGACTGAACTAGCGAAGTTTGGTTTGAACGTACCGCAATCTGTTAAGACTTTGCAAAAGTCAGAGATAATGGAAGCCGCATCAACATTTAAATTTCCACTTGTTCTAAAAGGTTTGGGTTTTGAACATAAGACGGAATCTGGTGTTGTGTTTGTCGGTTTACATTCATCGGATCAACTAGAAGCGGCATTGAACAATATGCCAGATTGTCCGCAAGGTTATTTTCTGGAAGAAATGCTAGAACAACCAGTGGCAGAGTTAATTATCGGTGTCACTCGTGACGAGACTGGTTTGTTTTTAATGACGATTGGCGCTGGTGGGATTTATACTGAGATTTTGACAGATACGGTGTCTGTTTTATTACCGACAACTCCTGATGAAATTTCTGCAGCATTAAAAAAACTAAAGATTTATAAAGTACTCGTCGGCTATCGAGGACAAGCTGCTGCGGATTTGGAGTCGATTATCGGATCTATCACGGCAGTTTCGGCTTATGTAGAAAAAAATCAAACTCATTTATGTGAGTTAGATATTAATCCCTTATTTGTGGGTACTGATTCTGCAATCGCCGTTGATGCATTAATTCGAACATATTAAAAACTATTTTATTCACGACCATTCAAGGAAAATAAGCATGACTGAAAATGTTAAAACAAGAATAAAAGGTGCAGTTTTAGAAGTCACATTGGATCGTCCTAAAGCAAATGCGGTTGATTTAAAAACCAGTCGTGAGATGGGAGAAATCTTCGCAGACTTTCGAGACAATCCAGATTTGCGTGTGGCGATTATAACGGGTGCTGGAGAAAAGTTTTTCTGTCCCGGTTGGGATTTAAAAGCCGCTGATGGTGGTGATGAAGTCGATGGTGATTATGGTGTTGGTGGCTTTGGTGGCATGCAAGAACTGCCAGATTTGAATAAACCCATTATCGCTGCCGTAAATGGTATTTGTTGTGGTGGTGGTTTAGAAATCGCCTTATCTACTGACATCATTCTTGCCGCAGAACATGCCAGTTTCGCCTTACCAGAAATTAATTCGGGTACAGTGGCGGATGCGGCTTCAATCAAATTACCAAAACGTATTCCTTATCATATTGCAATGGAGATGCTGTTAACGGGGCGTTGGTTGGATGTTCAAGAGGCAAATCGCTGGGGTTTTGTAAACGAGATATTACCCGCTGAGAAATTAATGGATAGGGCTTGGGAAATGGCAGAACTTATTGCATCAGGACCACCATTGGTGATGGCAGCAATCAAAGAAGTGGTGCGCGATGCCGAAGACTCTAAATTCCAAGATGCTTTAGATAGAATCACAAGTCGCCAACTCAAAACGGTAGATACGCTATACGGCAGTGAGGATATGTTAGAGGGTTTCAAAGCGTTTGCTGAAAAACGTGATCCTATTTGGAGAGGTAAATAGGCAAAAAGTAGGGGGTGTCTTTTATTTGTAGCTTATTAATTGATTTCAATTGGAAGAAACTAAAATAGCATAGAGCCTCTAGGGGGTATTAGTCCTGTTTTGCCTCTAGGATTTTATAGGGGTTTTGGTATTAGGGTTGATAGGATATCTGCAATGCCTCTGTTATTTGTCATAACACCGATTATCGTTACTAAAAAACCAAGCGGAAAAGTATTAAAAAATAGAAGTAAACGGATGCGCCACAAAAGACTACAGTGTTTTTGCAAATCAAGTACATAAAAAGCCCTAACTGATTGATTAGGGCTTTTTTATGGCTGTAATTTACGTGGTTTGCACCACAATTGGTGTTAGTGTTTTAATCATTACACACAAGAACCAAAGTGACTCATTTGAGTTGATCAATGTTGAGTCAGCTTAATTGCTTTACGACGACGTCCAAACCAGAGTAGTCCACTTATAGTTGCGATTAACCCTATCGGGGTAAATATTGGTACTGCTGTAGGATCAGATGGAGCTGGCGGTAATAGTTGATAGTAAGCGAAGTTGCTTCGCGTTAGGGATCCAGATGCGTTTGATGATAAGGTGTATGAGTATGTACACGTGTTATTATTCAAATCCGCTCCACCTGTTAAGAAAACAGCAGTTGAACTACCAGCCGTGATCGATGGTTCTTGGTCGGTGGCAGTAGTCGTCGCAGGCTGAATGAACCCCAGAACCGGAGGCGAAGTTGAAAACACCCTAAACAAATACTCGCCATTTCCACTGGTTAGATTTGCCAATAACCTTGTGGGAGAATTGTTTAGAATCGTATCATTAAGTGTAGTGGAAATTCCTACCGATGTAACAGGCAAGGCGTAAGCACTCACAGAGCCTCCGGGGATATCTAACGAAACTGTTATACATATGTCTTCCCCTGCATCCGCCGCTGGCACGCCTGGCGCGGCCGAGGCAACGGTACTTGTCGCTGCCAACAAACTCCACCCCAACCAGCGTCTCAGATACTGCCCAATGCGCTTCTTACTCGCACCTTGCTCATAAAGCCAGGCAACCTTTTCATCTCGACGTGACACGCTTGCCGTTGAAGGCTGAATAGTGGTGGGACTAATTCTAAACCCTAAAAAATCAAAGCCATTTTTGACTCGGCCAAGCCATGTTTTATCGGGGTGTATTTCAACGTTTAACGATTTCATAATAGTGTATACCTCTTTGGTTAAGTAGAGAGGCCTTTACACGCGAGGTTTGATGAACAAAAATAGCTTGAATTCCCCAATTTTTTCCTAAAAATGCGTTCAATAGCCGTGCTATTAAACTTATTTTTATAAAAAACTTGGAAAATTACGCTGATTTTTCTTACACCAAACTCACCTGTAAATGTCTCTTGGCGCAACTGTCGTCGGGTATGACAAAGTATGACCCAGTCGTCCATATAGCGTCGATAGAAAAAATCTGGATGTTGGCTAAATGCCTTATCCAACGGAATTAAATAAATGGCTGCCAATAGCGGCGAAAGCGATGAACGGGCACAATGGCGGAGCCAATCTAAGGCTTTGTCTAAGTTGTCATCACACAGTGCTTGTTTGAGTAGGGTATTTTTAGATAAATCTCGAACAGCAGGGTCGGGAAAGTGCATAGTCTGATGACTATTACTTTTAGTTAATGACTCGCTACACTTCCTTTTGAACACAGTACTCTCCAATACCAGTTTCTGGGAATATGTCCCAGATAAATTACTTAAAGGAAATTACTAGTATGTATAAATAGTGTACTGTTTTTGTTATTTGAAGTTATTATACAAAGCTCTTCCCCCTTGATACCAGCTAAGTGTAGCTTATTCACATAAAATAGCTACTTTTC
>CALJIH010000197.1 GCA_937974135.1 uncultured Cocleimonas sp.
TGGTTTCTATATCGTCTTTCTTTTCTGCTTCCTCTAGTGCTAAATTTAAAGGAACCATGCGTCTTTCGATATAAACATGATCCAATACTAACTGTTCAACGCCTTCTTCGTTGGTTATAAAACTAATGCTACTTTCACAGGTTTCTTTTAAATCAGCTAATAGTTCTTCGGTAAAGCGGTATAAGGGTAAAACAACCGATGAGAATTCCAACATATCAGCCATGCGCCCTACTCTGTCATGTTGTTTTACTAACTGATATTTTTCTTCAACCTGCTTACGAGTGATTTCTTTGGGAGGCGCAAAATGATCGCGAATCACTTTAAAGACATAGGGATAAGAAGGTAATGTAAAAACTGACATCACCATGCCAGGAATACCAGGTGCTAAGATTAAATTGTCATCAGAATAATCAAGATGATGCAAAAATCCGCGGTAAAAATCAGTTTTACCGTGCTTTTGATAACCAATCGCAGAATATAAACCTTCACGCTTGCGCCTTGGCATCAGCGATTTTAGAAAATCTACTATCGCTGATGGAACTGGATGTTTCACCATGAAGTAAGCGTATGAAAAGCCAAATAGCTGCGATACGGAATCTTCACCCACCAATAAAGCATCAGTGTATATTTGCCCTTTTTCATTGTTCAACAATGGGATCGCGAATGGATAAACATCGTGGCCGTTAATTGCTTTGCCAACGATATAAGCGGCTTTATTGCGGTAAAACAAAGCATTAATGACTTGATACTGAAAATTCATTTCAGCCGTTCGATCGCCTTGTTTAAAAATCTTACACAGTGTTTTAGCAATATAACGCTTATCGCGATTAAAGTTCTCAAAAGGTATCTTTAATTTAAAGTGGGTAAGAATGTTTGTAATTGATTTATAGAAACCGGTATTTCCAGGATAGTACGCTTCATAAGTTGGGACATCCGAATTGATATATACCGTAGAAACCGCGTTCCTAACGAAAATAAAATGCGAAGTGTATAGTTCTCGCGTAAAAGCTCTACAGAATACAGAGTTGTAAAAAGTTTCAGCAAGTTCAGGCTGTTGATGATCTTGAAGCAATAAGATGAAGTCTAATTTGACTTGCATCCAGACCTTTTCATCCATGGGAAATAAGGAAAATTTCTTTTTAATATGCGCGACTGTTTCATCTACGCGTTGATCATAAAGGGTAATTCTTAAACGTGAATATTTACGTTCTGATTTCCAATCCGCTGATTCGAAACGTTGTTGTGCACCTTCCGTAATTTCATTAAAGATACAAAAGTGATAATCAAAACCTTTTAGTATTTTTATCGCGATCTCTTGAGAAATTTCCATGAACTAATCTTATCTACTTCTATTTATTTACTTGCTCATTGTCTCACATTAAACAAATATAGTGAAAAGACACCCCCCCACTTTTTGATGGTTTTGCAAACCTTCCTTTTGGATAGTCTTCGCCGTGCTCCAATATTGTCTCGAGCTGACACTTAAGGGTGAGGCGTAGCGAAATAATTTATCGAAGTTTTTAGTTGTATATTTAATTCTACAATTCCATTATGTAAAGCGTTGTGGTCTTTCTACTTAAATTTAGAATATTAATACTTTCTAGATTCGCTTAAAGCACACCTACTAATTGATTTATTAATAAATCAAATTACTTACTTCAATCTTTATAACATAGCACAATATATGTACTACTCTATGGTCTGTAAATTACCTAATATCCACTAACTCAATAGAATTCAAAACATGGCAACTATCACTAAAGATAAACTAAAAATAGACCAAAGCCTTCATGACTTGGTTGTTAACGATATTATTCCTGGCACAGGATTAAATGTAGAGGCTTTTTGGCGAGAGTTTCAAGACATTATTCATGAATTTATGCCAAGAAATAAAGAGTTACTGGAAATACGAGATGACTATCAAGCTAAAATCGATGCATGGCACTTAGAAAACAAAGGGAAAGCTTTCGATGCAGCGGCATATAAGAAATTTTTAAGCGATATTGGTTATATTATCGTAAAAAAACCAGAACATCGTCCTCGTTTTAATATCCGCACAGAAAATATTGATCCAGAAATTGCTTCTATAGCAGGACCACAGCTGGTTGTACCGATTAACAATGCACGTTTTGCGTTAAATGCAGCAAATGCAAGATGGGGGAGTTTATATGATGCGTTTTATGGCACTGATGTCATTCCCAATAAAGGAAAGTTTGAAAAAGGAAAGGAATTTAATAAAACACGTGGTCTAAAAGTCATTGAGTTGAGCAATGAATTTTTGGATAAGGCACTTCCTCTGAAATTTGGCATGCATAAACACGTTGCTTCTTATGCTTTGACAGGAGAAAAAGGTCAAACTCGCGGGCTAAAAATTACACTTTCTAACGGTGTCATCACTGAACTCGAACACAGCGATGCATTCATTGGTTTTAACGAAAATGAAGATAGTTACAACCTTTTGTTTAGACACAATGGTACGCATATAGAGATCCAAATTGATCCAAATTCACCAATAGGAAAATTATCAGATTCAGACGTTAAGGACGTAATTCTAGAATCTGCTTTAACTACAATTCAAGATTGCGAAGACTCCGTTGCCGCTGTAGACGCTGAAGACAAAGTACTGGTTTATAAAAACTGGTTAGGTCTGATGAAAGGCGATCTTGAAGAAACCATGGAGAAAAACGGTAAAACCATTACCCGTAAATTAAATCCTAATCGTACCTACGATGATCTGGATGGCAAATTATTAGTGCTATCAGGTCGTAGTATTCTACTGGTAAGAAATGTGGGTCATTTAATGACTACAGATGCCATTACCTATAACGGTGAAAATATTCCGGAAGGAATCATGGATGGAGTGATCACCGCTTTAATCTCGATACATGATTTTAGAGGCTTAGGTCCTTATAAAAACTCCCGACAAAACAGCCAGTACGTTGTAAAACCAAAAATGCACGGCCCAGAAGAAGTCCGTTTTACCGTAGAATTGTTTGGTGCCATAGAAAAGATTCTAAACCTGCCAAAAAACACCATGAAAATCGGCATTATGGATGAGGAAAGACGCACTAGTTGTAATCTTCGTGCGTGTATTTATGAAGCACGTGAGCGTTTAATCTTTATCAACACAGGTTTCCTTGATCGTACTGGAGATGAAATACATACCAGTATGGAAGCAGGCCCGTTCTTACCCAAAGCAGAACTTAAAAAACAACTGTGGATAAATGCCTATGAAGATAGAAACGTCGATAGTGGTCTCGCTTGCGGCCTTCAAGGTAAAGCACAAATAGGTAAAGGTATGTGGGCAATGCCGGACTTGATGGCTGGTATGGTCGAAGAAAAAATTGGCCATCCTCTTTCAGGTGCAAATTGTGCTTGGGTACCATCACCTACAGCAGCAACGTTGCATGCGATGCATTATCACTATGTGAATGTTGCAACAGTGCAAAAAGCCATTATGAAGCGTAAAAATACCCCGATTGAAGATTTAATCACACTACCTTTAATGCCTGAGAATTTTAAACTCAGTAAAGAAGAGTTGGTAGCAGAATTAAATGACAATGCACAAAGTATTTTAGGTTATGTAGTACGTTGGATAGATCAAGGTGTAGGTTGTTCTAAAGTATTAGATTCTAAAAACATTGGTTTGATGGAAGATCGTGCTACTTTACGGATTTCTAGTCAGATTATCGCAAACTGGTTGCATCATAATATCTGTACTGAGAAACAAGTGGTTGAAGCGTTCAAGCGCATGGCTGTATTAGTGGATAATCAAAACGCAAATGATCCATTATATAATCCAATGGCCCCTGCTTATGATGGTATAGCCTTTAAAGCAGCCTTAGATTTAGCCATTAAAGGCGCGGAACAACCTAATGGTTATACTGAGCCACTACTACATCACTATCGTTATCAATTAAAACGCGAACAAGAAGCTTAAACCCATGCCTGAAAAATTACCCCTTAGCCGGTTCTTCTCACTGGAAGAAAACTCTGACGGCAAATATTTAGAAGTGTATTCCAGAGGAATCGAAGTTTTACGTTTAACCGCCTTAAATAAAGGTACCGCTTTTACTGAAGCAGAACGTATTGAACTTGGTTTAGAAGGCTTATTGCCACCTGTTGTCGTTACTTTAGAAGATCAGGTGGTACGTTTATATAACGGTTTTATAAATAAAAAAGACGATTTATCAAAATATCAGTTCTTACGTGCCGTTCAAGAGCGTAATGAAGTTTTATACTACGCATTAATCTCGGCACATCTTGAAGAAATGATGCCGATAATCTATACCCCAACAGTAGGTAAAGCTGTTCAGAATTACAGCTCTATTTATCGTTCGCCTCGCGGTTTAACCTTTACTGCAAAAAATATTTCTCGCGCTGAAGAGATCGTAAACAATTACCCGTGGAATGATGTAAGAATGATCGTTGCTACCGATTCATCTGCGATTCTTGGCATTGGTGATCAGGGCCATGGTGGATTAGCAATCTGTATCGGCAAGATGGCGTTGTACACGGCCGGTGGGGGATTAAGCCCTCTAAATGCGTTACCTGTGGATTTAGACGTAGGAACAGATCGCGAAGACTTACGCGAAGATCCTGGTTATTTAGGCGTTCGTGAACCACGTTTAGTCGGCGAAGAATATTTCGTCATGCTGGATAAATTCGTTGCTGCGGTTAAAAAGCGATGGCCTAAAGCAATTATTCAATGGGAAGACTTCGCCAAAGATGTCGCTTACAAAGTATTAGAGCGATATAGAAAAGTTATTCCTAGTTTTAATGATGATATTCAAGGCACAGGCGCTGTGGTTTTATCTGGCTTACTCGCAGCGTGTAAAATGAAAGGTGAAAACCTTATCGATCAGCGCATTATAGTGGTTGGCGCTGGCGCCGGTGGAGTTGGTGTTGCTAAAGTCATTCAAGACGGTTTAGTCCGAGAAGGATTAACCCGAGAAGAAGCGCGTCGCGTAATGTTTATCATGGATGAATTTGGTCTTGTTGTCGAAGGCATTAGCCCTGATGAGTACAAAAAACCCATCATGCAATTCAAAGAAACCTATGCTAACTGGGAAATTTCAGGTGAGATTCCTAGTCTATTAGAAGTTATCAATAACGCAAAACCAACGGCAATGCTTGGATTAACAGGTGTCTCGGGGTTATTTAATCAAGATGTTATTGAAGCAATGGCACATCAATCTAATAATCCAATTATCTTCCCGCTTTCAAATCCTACCTCTAACGTTGAAGCGGTACCCGATGACATTTTTAGATGGTGTAATAACGTTCATGCAAGTGGTAAAGACTGTTATCCGATAGTAGCTTCTGGTAGCCCCTTTCCTGATGTCTTGATAAATGCAAAAACACACACTATTGGCCAAGGAAACAACGCCTTTATCTTCCCTGGTTTAGGTTATGCAGCTGCTCTGGGTGAGTGTACCGAAGTAACCGATAGTATGATTATCGAATCGGCTTATGCTTTAGCAGATTACACAGTTGAGCATTATTTAGAGTCTGGATTAATCTATCCACCGATTGCTGATCTAAAAAAAGTGAGTGAAAATATTACTGAACGAGTACTAAACCGAATGCTTGATGAGGGTTTAGTAAATCGTGAAGATATTACAACAGAAAACTTTAAAGAAAAGATCGCAGATAACGCGTGGAAAGCAGAATACTTACCTTTTGTAGCAGCTAAAAATTAGGTAGTCAGCCGAGGCAACAGCTTTATCTGATCTTTTTGGGTAAGGCTTATCAAAACTGCATAAAAGTGGGGGGGGTGTACTTTCACATATTAGGTAAGCTACTTCATACGTTTGTTATGGATGTTAACGGTACGGCAGATGAAGATCTTTATTCAAAGATCTTCATACTAAGAGTTAAGTAAAAAGAGAAAGTGATAGTAAAATCTAGAAATTTTACTGCTAGTAATTTCTTCTACCATCAAAAGCATGTGACAACGTTCCACTATCTACATAATCCAATTCACCACCAACCGGAACACCGTGAGCAATTCGCGTTGTTTTTACACCATGCTTTTCAGCTAATTGACTGATGTAATGAGCCGTTACCTCACCCTCGACTGTGGGATTAGTCGCCAAGATGAGTTCTTCTATACTTTCAGATTCCAGACGTGATTCTAATATATCTAAACCAATATCTTCAGGCCCTATTCCGTCTAAAGGTGAAAGTTTACCCATTAATACAAAGTAATAACCACGATAGGCTGTTGCTTGTTCAACAGCCAATACATCAGAAGGATTTTCAACAACACATAAAGTATTCAATTGACGTGATTTATCCGAACATATTCGACAAATTTCATGTTCAGTCAAGGTACGACAGGATTTACAGTGACCTATATTCTCGATCGCATTCTGCATAGCTTGCGCCAGCTGTAAGCCTTTCTCTCGGTCATGTTCTAACAAATGAAAGGCCATTCGTTGTGCAGTACGCGCACCAACGCTAGGTAAGCACTTTAAAGCACTAACTAACTCATTGAGTAAAGATGACTCTGAGGAATTAGACATATAATTGAATTAGAATGGAAACTTCATTCCAGGTGGTAAATTCATACCCTGGGTTATTCCAGACATTTTCTCTTTGCTGGTCGCTTCCATCTTATGCGCAGCATCATTAAACGCAGCAGCAATTAAATCCTCTAACATTTCTTGGTCATCATCAGCCAGAAGACTTGGATCAATATTCACGCGTTTGCATTCGTGCGCACCGTTTACGGTTACTGTCACTAAGCCACCGCCTGATTCGCCTGTTGCTTCCATTGTTGCGATTTCTGCTTGCGCTTTTTGCATGTCTTCTTGCATTTTTTGCGCTTGTTTCATCATTCCGCCAAGACCGCCGCCTTTAAACATAGTGTGTCCTCTTAAAATTTCTGTAAATTAATGTGATTTTGGTTGTACAGAACCTGGAACAAGTTGTGCTCCAAATCGTGTTTTTAATTCAATAACAAATGGATCCGTTTCAATATTATGTTCTGCTTGCTGCTGTGATTCGGTAATTTTTCTGTCGCTTCTTTGCGCAGGGGTTTCTAACGTTTCGTCTACTGGTTTCGGATCCAAAATTGCATCAGCAATGTTTATTTCTAAACGTGTATCATCACCATATAAACGACTCACTGCTTGTTGTATTTCTTGCTTGGTGGTTTCAGCGAATAAATCCTCTCTGTCCTTATTTAGCAATAGTGAAATCATACCATTTTCACTCTTTTGTAACAGGCAGTGTTTGATTAATTCATTCGCACGACCCCCTAAATTTAACTGTGGAACAATCTCATGCCACGGTTGTTTAGGGTCAAAATGTGAATACTTGTTACTTAACTCATCTTGATCATCAAGTTCTTTTTCCTCTATATGCGGTTCTTCATAATGCGTCTGCAATAAAAGGTCTTCAATACTATTTGATTGACTAGTCTTTTTTTGGGTTGTAGAGGAATCAATTTCAGTATCAACTTTTTCATGTTGTGTTTTTTTAGTGCTGGCAACATCTTGATTCTGTTCAAGGTAAGGAGGTATTTCTTCCCAAGGTGGAACTTCTTCTGTTTGATTTGAGACTGCTTGTGTTGCTTCATTAGTAGCTGTTTTAGAATTAATATTGGCCGTTGGCGCCACATTTGTTGGGGCTGAAGAAATGCTCGCTCGTTCTGCATGATTTTGCTGTTCGGGTTCAGAAATTATTGTTTTTTTTTTGCTTTCGTTAGTCGTTGTATCAGCTTGTTTAGAATGATCTAGTTGCATGCCTTCACGAAGTGGCCTAAATGACAACATACGTAATAACAGCATTTCAAAACCGCTTTTAGGGTCTGGTGCTAAAGGTAAATCTCGACGTCCTTGTAAGGCGATTTGATAGAATAACTGTACTTCTTCTTTAGTTATTTTTTGCGCAAATTCTGAAATCGCTTGATCTTCATTAATGGCATCGGGAACAACTTGTTGCACAGCTACTTGGTGCAATAAAGTAATCATAGCATCAGTAGCAACTCCAAAATCAGGCGTCACAGAAGACAATTCTTCAACCTGTTGTAATAGTTTCTCACCCTCACCCGCTACAATTCGTTCCAATAAATCTATCAAAGGTTCGTTTGAAATCGTTCCTAACATATCGCGAACAGATATTTCGCTGATGTTAGCGCCTGAGTAGGCGATGGATTGATCTAGCAAACTCAAGGCATCACGCATACTCCCATCAGCTGCACGAGCCAATAAACGCAGAGCTGATTCCTCAGATTTGATGGATTCTTGCGTAAGTAGATAATTAAGATGCCCAGAAATCATATCGATTGGCATCCGTTTTAAATTGAACTGTAAACAACGCGATAAAATAGTCGCTGGGAGTTTTTGTGGATCTGTCGTTGCAAATAAGAATTTAACGTGCGGTGGTGGTTCTTCTAAGGTTTTCAACAAGGCATTAAAACTATGCCCGGTAAGCATATGCACCTCGTCTATTAGATAGACTTTAAAGCGTGCTCGTGTTGGAGCGTACTGAACGTTTTCTAATAACTCGCGGGTATCTTCAACTTTAGTTCTAGATGCTGCATCGACTTCTATCAAATCCAGAAAATTGCCAGAGACAATCTCTTGGCAACTATTACACTCACCACAGGGAGTAGAAGTCACGCCTGTTTCGCAGTTCAAGCATTTAGCTAAGATACGTGCAATAGTCGTTTTACCAACACCACGTGTTCCTGTGAAAAGGTAAGCATGGTGGAGTCTATCGCTGTCCAAGGCGTTCATCAAAGCACGTAATACATGCTCTTGACCGACCATTTCCTTGAAATTTTGTGGTCGCCATTTTCTAGCGAGGACTTGATAACTCATTACTTAATAATAAATGAAATCAGCACATTAGAATACTAAAAACACGTTTTATCATTGATTAAAAGACACCCCCCTACTTTTTAACTGATATTACGTTTTTGTTTTGTAAAAACGTAAATAGAACTTATGCAAAGCTATGCGAGCTTACCGTTTTGTCTTTTAAAACGGTTAACTCGATTATACTAAAGCTTAGGACTAACTCGTCTGCAAGGCGATATTAGACCTTAGTGTAGTGTTATGCGGAGAATTCAAAGGCTTGCACATTATTTTTGTATGCTAATTTTTAATTATGATTTTAATAATCAAGAGGGAATTTTATAGTAAGAAACACTATGGAGGCGACCTGTACCAGCCACACCTCGGCACCCGAATCCACTACTACCGTTGCTCCCTTCCGGGCCTGGCGGGGTTCGCAGTTTATCGTCGCGAGGGAACCAATACAGATCACCATAGACTTGCAAATTAGAACACTTAATAGATGTTAAGCGATACTTGCAGAGCGGAGGATTATGAGGGAAGATGCTTTTTTTGACAATAGCCGTCATCCAAAAAATAAACATAATCACATATCTATGCCTTTTACCGTTTCTCATATTGTCGCTGCGCTTCCTTTAGATAAAAGTTGTGGTAAAACTGTCAGTAAATACACTGCCTTATCACCATTAATCATCGGAAGTATGACACCTGATGTGTCCTATATAACCCCTTTCTTAACTCATCAACGCGTTGACAGCCATACACTCTTAGGGATCTATTTATTTTGTATTCCGATGGGCTTAACGATCTATTTTTTATATCACTGCTTGATGGCACCGGTTTGGGTTTCTGTATTTCCTAAAAGGATCGGACAGCGTCTAGATGCTGATTTATCGTTAGGTAAGTTACCTAATATTTCGAGCCACGTTTTATTAATATCACTCATACTTGGCTCAGTCACACATATTATTTGGGATTACTTCACGCATCAATCCGGTATACCGCAAGTGGTTCAGTGGATGGATACTCCTTTAACCAGTATTGATGGCTATAACATTATGCCTTATCGAGTATTACAACATTCAAGCAGTTTAATTGGACTCGCAGTGCTGTTGTATATTATCTATCGCTGGTATCAACGTACTTCTATGAATAACGATAATAAGCCATATTTTCAAGCACCCATATGGTTGAAACGCTTAGCAATAATATGCTTGATTGTTGTTCCGAGTATCATCGCCATTATTTATGCAACACTGATTCATCCTGAAACCGATGTATTTTATGGCTTGTATGGCGCCCAAATATTTCTTAGGCATGCAATTGTTATGGGTGCAGGATTATTTTTATTTAGTTCGGTGTTACTTGGCTTGTTATATCAATATCAAATCAGGAAGCAATAACCGCCTATTTTTTTAACCGTGCTTTGATGACATCCATCAAAACGTCAAAATCAAATTTACGCGATTTATGCAATATTTTCTCATGCCGCAATAAGTCGTCGTAAATCAATTTAATATTCTCTCTTACTCTTGTTTCGTCTTCTTCAGATAAGGACTTATGATCACTTTCCAGCTTTTGTGTCAGCTGTTTTAAGGCATCTAAATTGTGATTAAAAAAAGATCGTACTGAATTAAATTTACTCCGTTCGAATGATTCATCTTCAGTTAAATGATAGCTAATTTCATTTAATAAACTGTTAGATTTCTGCTTGAGAGGCATCAGCTTTAACTGCCAAACTGGAGGAAGATTCTCAATAGCATCCTCTATCGCTTGGTAGTTATCAAAACCCGTTTGTACAATTTTTGGTAACTTTTTGCGTTGTTCTTGATTGCGCCATTTATCCATATACTCGGACGATAGTTCAGCACTTTTGTCATAGGTAAGTTTTACCCCACGTTTAATTTTTCGATAGATATAATAGATAAACAGACTGAAAAATATGCCGCCGAATAAAAAAATAAAGGGAATGATGGTAAATCTAAGCATGGCTTTAATATGTGGTTTTAGATTTGTTTATCAAGCTTGTTGATTTAAAACCGTGTAAAAGTGGGGGGGTGTATTAAACATACTTCGACTGGGCTCATTACAAGAGCTCAACAGAATTGTTATTTTATTATGCCAGATATGTCATCTTGTTTACATTTTCTGACCATTGTTTACTATCCATTAAGGCCGAGCGATTCATAAATGCTTGACCTCGCATGCGTAGCAAACGTTGGGCAGATTCTGCACTTTGTTGGATATTTGCTTTATCGAGTACTTGAATTGCACCTTCTCGATTATTACACACCAAAGCCATATCACAACCTGCTGTAATAGCAGCTTCTGCACGGCTTGCAAAATCACCTGCTACCGATGCGCCTTCCATACTTAAGTCGTCACTGAAAATTACGCCATCAAACTGTAGCTCTCCGCGTAAGATGTTTTGTAACCAAAAAGATGAAAAACCAGCGGGTTTATCGTCTAATGCAGAATAAATGACGTGCGCTGGCATCACAGCATCTAAGCCTTGCTTAATTAAGTTAGAGAACGGAATGATATCTTGCTGCCAAATCTCTTCTTTTGAACGACGATCCACAGGGATTTCATGATGTGAGTCTTCAATCACTGCTCCATGCCCAGGAAAATGTTTGCCCGTGGATGCCATCCCTGCTTCGCGCATTCCCTTTATATACTCGATAGCTAATGCAGAAATCACGTTAGGATCGCGATTAAAAGAACGATCACCAATTACCCCACTGACACCATAATTAATATCGAGTACGGGGGCAAAACTGAAATCGATATCCATAGCGCGTACTTCAGCGGCCATCAACCACGCATGTGAAAAGGCATTTTGAGCAGGATCATCACTTTCTGATAACTTTGCTATGGCGGGTAATTGTGTAAAATCTGAACGAAAACGTTGAACCCGGCCTCCTTCGTGATCCACTGCAATGAGAATGTCTTTATTTGCTGAGCTCACAGTACTTCGAATATCGGTTATCAATTGTTTTAACTGTTCCACTGATGCGTAATTACGACTAAAAAATATAAGCCCACCAGTTAATGGATGGCCGAGTAATTCTTTTTCTTCTGTTTGAAGCTCTAAACCTTCCAAGTCGATCATTACAGGAGCGATAGCCATATAACACCTTGTTCTTAAAATTCAATGAGTTAGTTAATTTATATCGTGGTTTAATTGATGTCGGTTGTATTGTAAACCATTGCGTAATATTAGCTATTTTCTAATGAATTTCTATCGATAAAAGTACTAAAAAGTGGGGGGGTGTCTTTTTGATACAAATAGAGTGATTAAAAATTAACCATTTATCATAAGCGTTTTACCACTTATCAGTAGCGAAGGATATTTTTGTAAATGATTCTGTCAAACTGAACGCAACATTAATGAATAGAAATCACATGGATGTTCATCATTTACAACGCAATTACAAAGCAATGTGTTAAATGATTATCAAAAATTGTTACACAATAATAATGATTATAAGGAAATAACTATGTCACAGGACTACCAAATGAACATTACAAGCAATAACCTACAAAGATATAGCGATGTGGATATTTTTTCTACGCAAGGTCGCATAGGACAAAAACGATACTTCGTTTACTCTATTGTGATTCCCTTTATCTTATTTTGGGCAATTACACCAATTGCCGGATTAGCATCTTATTTACCGATAGGCAGTACCACTCTATTTTACAGTGTGTTAGGTATCGCGATACTGGCTATGTTGCTAATGACTGTTCGTTTAACGATTCAAAGATGTCATGATTTCAACAAAAGTGGCGCATTAGCGATTCTTGCGTTAATTCCATTGGCTAACATTATCTTTGCGTTGATACCTGGTACAAACGGTTTAAATCAATACGGTGAAGTACCAAAACCAGCTAATTGGGTTTTCAAAACGTTCTTTTATCTCATCTTGGCGTTGGTGTTGGTGGCAATTGCCTTTACGGTGGTTAACCTAGTAAACGGTAATTTTTTAACCGAGCTATTATCGATCTAAATTACTGGTTTTCTAATTCTTCAATATTAGGCTTAGTTTTAAACCATTCGCTAACAGTGTTGGGGATATTTCTAATATCTTCAACAATCAGATAAAACGTTGGAATTAATACTAAAGTTAACAACGTCGCAAACAATATTCCAAAACCTAATGATACCGCCATCGGTATTAAAAATTGGGCTTGAGTACTCTTTTCAAAAATTAACGGTGTTAAACCTGCAAACGTTGTTAACGACGTTAATAAAATTGGTCTAAATCTGGATTCTCCAGAATGCCTTATCGCCTCTGCCACGGGTATGCCGTTTTTAATTCCTTTATTAGCATGATCTACTAACACCAAAGAATCATTCACCACCACACCGATTAAGGCGAGTAATCCCATAATGCTACTGATACTCAAGCTTAAACCCATAATAGCGTGTCCCATTAATGCTCCAATAATGCTGAAGGGGATTACACTCATTACCATCAAGGGTTGAAAGTAAGATCCGAAAGGGATTGCGAGTAGAACATAAATAACGATTAAGGCAATACCAAAACCAATCTGCAAACTATTTCTAAATTTACGTTGCTCTCTTTGCTCACCCTCCATATCAAATGAGACACCTGGGTATTTATCGGTTACTGATGGGAACCATTGTTTAAGATCAGCCACTACAGTAGTCGCTGAGATTCGTTCTTTGTTTAAATCAGCGGTGACATTGATGATACGTTGTCTATCAACACGGGAGATACTCGATGAACCTCGTCCTATTTGAATATCAGCTACTTCGCTGAGCGGGACTTGAGCACCTGTATTTGTTCGAATGCGTAAGTTTTGCAGGTCAGATAATGCGTATCGCTCATCTTTGGGTGAGCGAACCATGACTCTTACTTCTGATTGATTTCGTTGAATGCGTTGAGCTTCAGCACCAAATATGGCATTTCTTACTTGTATCCCCAAACTGGTTTGATTTAATCCTAATTGTTCTGCTTGAGGCTTAATTTTGATTTGTACTTCTTCTTTGCCGCCTTCAAAACTATTTCGAATATCAAACAGTCCATCATATTCAGCCAATTTATCTTTCACTAACTGAGCGACTTCATTGAGTGTATTAAAATCACCCCCTTTTAATTGAACATCAATGGGTTCACCACCACGACCTAATTCTGCGCGAAAGCTCAGTTCCTTGACGCCTGGTATCGGTCCAATAAGTTTCCGCCATTCAGCAACTATTTTTCTGGAACTAATATCTATTTTTCGTTGTTCTGGTGGTATTGTCTCAAAGGTTACAGTTGCAATATTAGATACACCAGAACTTCCTCTTGGTCGTCTTCCTGCACTCCCAACTGTAACTAAAATATGTTGTATCAGTTTTTTACCTTGTTGATCAGTATGTTTTTGGCTTTGAGTAGAATCACCTTCATCAGATACACTATCTTCAACGGGTTCGATATATTTAGCTTGCAATGTCTCCGCAGCTGTAACCATTCTATTTACAAATCGTTCCGTTATTTCAATAGATGTACCTTCAGGCATTTCAATCGTCGCAGATATAATTTCACTTTCAATTCTTGGGAAAAATGTATATTTATAACGACCACTGGCAACAATTGAAATTGCCAAGCCTAGAATGGCAATAAAGACTGATAAAGTAAGGTATCTCCAATTTAATGAGAAACTTAAAAACGGGCGATACAGAGTACGAATAAACCAAACTAAACTACCTGCAATTTTTTGCTGAACACGCGTCAATATATTCATTTTTGACGAATCATTTTGAAGCTTCATATTGCGTAAATGTGAAGGCAATACAAATTTGGATTCAATGAGTGAAAATAGCAGAACAGGAATAACAACCATGGGTATTTGCGCAAAAATTGGGCCTCTTCGACCATCAATTAAGAGTAACGGTAAGAATGCTGCAACGGTTGTCAGCACCCCAAAGGTTACAGGTGTAGCTATTTGTTGAGTGCCTTCAACAGCTGCCCTATGTGGATCATTATTTTTTTGCAAGTGAGAATAAACATTTTCACCGGTAACAATTGCATCATCAACAACAATACCCAACACAAGAATAAATCCAAACATGCTCACTAGATTTAATGTCATGCCCATATAAGGCATTAAAGCCAATGCACCCAAGAAACTTATTGGGATACCAATACTTACCCAAAAAGCTAAATAAGGCCTTAGAAATAAAGCAAGCAGTAATAACACCAAACCAATACCTTGGATTAGACTCCTGGTTAGGGTATTCAAGCGTGCTTTAACGGTTTTGGAACTATCGCGCCAATAAGACAACTTTAAACCTACGGGTAAGGTTTCTGCACGTAATTTAATATAGTCTTTGACTTCATTTGCAACGGTTATTGCATTTTGATCACCGACTCGAGCGATATTAATAAAAGCGGCATTTTTACCATCAAACTTGCTGTATAAGGGATCTTCAGTAAATCCATCATTAATCGTAGCTATCTGATCAAGCGTAATACTGGTGCCATTACTCAAACTGATTACAGGTATTCTGGCGAAATCGTTTTTTTGATAGGCTTGACCTAATGATCTGACTAAAATATCACCTGAATCGGTTTTTATAGTACCGCCTGGCACATCTCTAGAAGAATCCCTTATTATTCTGGCAACACCATCTAATGTTAAATCATACTGTTGCAATGATGTTTGTGGAACATTAATACTGATTTCCCAAGGACGAATACCACCCATATTAACTTGAGTGACGTTCGGTAAGGCCCGAATTTCATCGCGTATTTGTTCAGTCACCGTGCGTAAAGCAAATTCGTCTAGTTTTTCTTGTTCTACAACCACGGTGATTACTTCACGTGTTCTGATTAATTGTTCAACTCTTGGGCGTTCGGCATTTTCTGGAAATGATGAAATTCCATCAACACGAGTTTTTATTTCATTAAGTAATTTAGTGGTGTCATATTGTTTTCGTATTTCAGCTCTAACTAAAGCACGACCTTCTTCTGAGTCACTATAAATTCTCTCAATACCTGGCAAATCACCAATCGCATCTTCTATGCGTATGGCGATTCCCTCTTCCACTTCTCTAGGTGTAGCACCAGGATATACTACTGTTACATTGACTATATCTTGCTCAAATGCGGGGAAGGTTTCTAAAGGAATTTTATTAAAAACTGCATACAATCCGGAGACTATAATCAATACCATCAAAATATTCGCTGCTACTGGATTTCTTACAAACCATGCAATAAAACCTTTATCGTAAGGTTTGTTAGTTGTGGATTGAAAAAGATCAGGCATTATTAAGAACCATTACTATCATCTGCGTTGTTTTCGCTAGCATTTTTTTTCTTAATAGCTTGTTTTGAATCTTCAGGAATAAAATCGGGTATTTCTCTGGTTTTTTTTCGTTCTTCTTCTTTCTGTCTTTGTTGTTCTTGTTCTATACGTTTTGCAGTTTCTTTCTGTTTGCGCTGTAACGCTTTTTCTTTATTGAGTTTACGTTGCTCTTCAACCGTTAATACCGACATGCCACTTACGGCTTGGGTAAGATTAGTCAATATCAAATTACTGCCTTCTATATTTACACTGGATCTAACCACAGTCGATTCAGTAGAATTCCAAACCACCTCTACCGGAACAATCTTTATTTTACCATCATCTAGCAATCGTATTTCTCGGTTGTAAATAACAGAAACTGGCGGCAAAACATATACATTATTGAATGTTTTGCCTTTGATGCGTGCTTTTAAGTATTGCCCAATTCTAATCGGAGAACTAATACCTTCTCTAGCCTCATAGGGCTTATCGACTCTTACAATGACATTAATCTGCCTACTTAGTGCATCCAAAGCAGCACTTGTTCGCACAACTTTACCTTGCCAATTATCTTTTCTTAAACTATCTGGATTAGTCAGCGTTACTTCTGGTAAATCATTAGGTGAAATCTGTTTATTTCTAAATGCTTCTGGCATTCCTAATAATTCGTATTGGTTTAATGACAGTGGTAACTCTACATTTACAAAATCTGTGGCATAGGTTTCAGCGAGCATACTGCCAGTAGTGACAAATTGACCAAAATCCGCATTTTTCGACAGAATACGTCCGGCATAAGGCGCTTTAATAGAAGCACGAGATAGTCTTAAGTTTTCTTGTTTTACTCGGGCTTTACTAGAATTAATTTGTGCTTGAATAGCGCTTTTACGACTTTTATACGTAGCTTGAGCCCCTTGTAGATTTTGCAAGGTTTGTTGCAATTGATTAACGCGCTGTTCTTCGGTATCCACGGCAGAGCGTGAGAGGGTGCGGCGTTTAAACAAGGCGCGCACACGGCCTAACTCTTTATTCCCTATTGCTAGGTTTCGTTGAGCAAGCTTTATTGAATTGAGATTACTTCTTTCTTCTGCCGTAATTTGTTTTAAATTTGCTTTATTGACTTCAACATCACTTTTAGCAATATTAATCGCGCTTAAATAATCAGATTTATCAATCTCAAGTAATACTTCGTCTTTCTCGAAGTAACTGCCCTCTTTAAAATTTTCAGATATTTTAGTGATGCGCCCAGCAACTTCCGCAACTAGGTTACTTTTAGTACCTGCTGTCACGATTCCCGAAGCTTCAATAAAAACTGTGTAACTTTCAGCTTTAAGTGGCGATATCTCTACAACAGGCAAGCGTTGCACAAATGGTCGTTTTTTGGCATCCGGTCCAGTAGCTAGAAGATATTTCCCTAAATAACCTGCCCCTATGAGAATTAATATTGGAAATATTATTTTTAACATTAAACGTCCATTTTTTACGATAAAAAGGTAAAACCCGTTTTATTACTATTATAGGTAAAACAGAATATTTAAAAAGACACCCCCCCACTTTTAAGGGGTTTTACCTGATGAGTAAGAATTATTCATATTTACGCATTTAAAACTAGTTAATCGAATAAATACATCCACTAATTTTAAAAATAATTGAAACTATTTAGTTCTTATTGATAACATATCTTATATAAAATAAAAGGTTATCTTGATGCCATCATATTCGATGAAATTATTTCTGTGTCTTATTTTACAACTATTTACCTTATTGGCACTGGCACAAATGGGGAGTATTTCGGGTGTAGTTTTAGACAAAAATGAAAAAGAACCACTTGTTGGTACACACATTTTCCTGAAAAACAATCAGGAAAACCGAACGACGGTTTCCGATTTTAATGGGATATTTCAATTTGAAAATGTAATAGAGGGTATTTATCAATTAGAGATTTCTTATATCGGATATGAAGTCTTTCAAAAAGAAA
>CALJIH010000198.1 GCA_937974135.1 uncultured Cocleimonas sp.
CCTAAAGCAAATGAAATTAAACCCACTAAAGCTATCACGATACATATAATTAACAATTTAGTGTATTTATGCGAGTCGCCATAGCCGATCATATTAAACAATGACGAAGTGAAATCTGACTTCAATGTAATGTAGCTAACACCACCCCAAACTGTCACTGCAAACGTTAGCACTACAGGCCATAAGGCAACATAGCGATTGCCCCAAATACAAAAGACAATGATCGGTAATAAGAACATCGATAGCGTGCCACTTACTGCTACAGCAGCATATAAATCTTTATTGTCCCAATATAAAAACAGATAGCCTACGATTAGAAACGCAATCATTACAAGACGTCCAGACATAAGCGTTTCAGGGAGTAATTTCATGTCTTTAACGACGAGTTTAGAGGCGCTTGAAAATGTTGAATCTAGCGTTGATAAGGCAGAAATAATGAGCGCAACATTAAATACAATCATTATCGGCGTACCAAATAAACGCGTTAGAGCAACGACAAGATCTTCGCCTTCAGCTTTATTTAAACCTGCAAATACGCCTAACAGAGCAAACATTAAGATGCAGGCTATTGATATCCAAGCGGCATGAAAAAATGATTTCTTAGTCGTTTCTTGGTCAGCTAAAAAGCCACGATCCATCATGACAGGATCATGCAATGGGTAGCTCCACACTTGTAAAGCAGCAACAACTAGCAAGACCCAACCTGGAGAAGTTGGATCAGGAGACGAACTTAAAATTGCGTTAACATCGAAAGCAGGGTTTAAAATCATCGCAACAAATAGAACAGCCACTAACGCAATAACTATGACAGACTGTAATACATCCGTTCGAAGTGATGCACGCAAGCCACCCATTGAAGAATAAGCAACGGTTGTTATACCAATTGCGACCATTGCAATAAGGTATTGGTTACCTTTTTCTAAATCAAAAATTAAGCCCACAACAATTAAATTAGCAAACACCTCACTCAGTAAACGTAAAATGATAATGAAGTTATACATGCCAGTGCCAGTAGCACCAAACTTAGCACTTAAAAATCCTTGTACATTGTCATAACCATGCTTAAAACGCAGATTATTAATGATTGCGCCACCCGTGACAAAACTAAAATAATAAGCAGCGTAGGCTAATGCACCTGCAATGCCATAATAGAAACCAAGAATCGCTGCGGTCATTAAAGAACGAGCAAAAATCCACGTAGTGACTTGAGATAAAACCAATGTCCAAAGTGAGGGTGCACTGCCTGTTTCTGAATAACCTTTGTAGAAACCTTCGATAGTTCGAATTCGGGGTGATATAGCAAAACTCGCCAGCAAAACTAAAACGGTTGCGCCGATTAAATAGGTAGTCATTGTGGGAGGTTCTCCGTGAAAGGAATTGCAAAGGCTATATACGATGGAAGGTCTTTTTTAGATCAATCGTAAGGTAACATTCTTTGGCTATTTACGCATTAAAAAAGTGCATGTGATAAAAGTAACATATGAAATTTATATAAGGATTATATAAAGCAATTTTGAAAAATCATCTCAACAGAATAATAATATTAAAATCAATATGTTGTAGGTTTTATACTCTAGCTCCAACCAATTATTTCATGAAAATTCACAGCTGTTTTTGAAACTAATTGAATACAGCTAAGTCGTATTTTTCAGAAGCGTATCAGTGGATTAGATATTTTTTTGAAACCATAGAGAACTACGTATGACGATTTGATGGAATAATAATTGCTTGAATTTCTCAGCTTCTTCCTAAAAATTTTATGAATAGCCTTACTATTCAAATCATTTTTATAAAAAACCTGAAAAATTACGCAAATTCTTATCTCATCAAATTGTCATGCACAGATCTCTAAAATAACATGGAGTATTAAAATGACTATCAAGAAAATAGCAGTTACAAGTTCAATGGTATTAGCATTAGGCTTATCGTTACCTTTATTCGCCGCAAGTCATGAGGCGAAAGAGAAGGTTCTTGACGGAGATGCTTTGACGATAGAGTGTATTCCACAATTAGAAGCAGATGCGATGGAGCAAGCAGATAGAGAAAAACTCACAATTCCTATTTGCGAAGACATAGATGAGGGAATGAAAAAAGAAGATGCCGCTGAAAAGCAGTAATCTAAGCGAGTTAATGCGCCCTGTGTATTCAGGGCGCATTTTTTCTATTTGATTGAAATGCTACATAAGTAGGGGGGTGTCTTTTTTAAATAATATAATCACTTGCAAAGCGATACCATTTAGTATTATATTAAATAAGCGATACCAAAAGGTATCGTATTTATTTAAACGAAAATACTATGACTCCAGATACTCAAGATTCATTTAAAGCACTTGCAGATCCAACTCGTCGGCAAATTCTTATGCAATTAAGTCAGCAAGAAATGACAATCGCAGAAATTACAGATCAATTCGATATGACTCGCGCGGCAATCAAGAAACACCTGACTATTTTAGAGAAAGGCAATTTGATTTCAGTTAAAACTAAAGGACGAGAGAGGATTAATTCATTAGAAACTGATGGTTTAAAAACGGTAACTGATTGGCTGACTTACTTTGATCATTTCTGGGACAACAAACTCAATCGTTTACAAACAACGATTGCGAATAACAATACTGATCATCCAGATAGTGATTAAGGAAATATTATGTCGAATGCAACGATTACAAAAACAGCTTTTTTTGCCGCAACACCAGAAGTGGTTTGGTGTTATTTAACCGAAGCAGATAAGTTAGGTGAATGGTATCACCCCGCAAGACAAGACCTACAAGCGAATCAAGATTACGAACTTTACAATAAAGAGAATGGCGAAAGATGGATTTGGGGTTCTGTTTTGGAATGGAACCCGCCGAGTAAATTGGTCTATACCTTTATTATTCCGCCTTTAGAAGCAACCTCATCGACTGTCACAATAATTTTAGAAGAAGCACATGGAGGAACAAGATTAACCTTGATACATGAAGGTGTCGAGCAGTTAGGTGATGCTGCTTTGAGTCTATTAATGCCGTTAGATGATGGATGGGATGAACATCTTGGAAGCTTGAGAAAAGTAGTTAAAGTCGATTGATGTTTACCAAAAGACAAAAAAGTACGGGGGTGTCTTTTAGGATAAGACACCCCCGTACTTTTAGGCTGTTTTAACTATTTTTTAATCTAGCTAGTGCTAAACACGCTCAAAAACTGTCGCAATACCCTGTCCATGACCGATACACATAGTCGCTAAACCTAGAGTCGCGTCTTTATCTTGCATGATATTCAACAAGGTTGTTGAAATACGCGAACCCGAACAACCTAATGGATGCCCCAGTGCAATCGCGCCACCGTTTAGATTCACCTTCTCATCCATTACATCCATTAAGCCTAAGTCTTTGAGAACAGGTAATGATTGTGCAGCGAAGGCTTCATTAAGTTCCCAAACATCAATATCTTCAGCCTTTAAACCGACTTTAGCTAAGGCTTTTTGTGAGGCAGGCACAGGACCGTAACCCATAATTGCAGGATCTACTCCTGCCAAACCTAAGGAGATGATTTTTGCTATTGGCGTTAAACCAGCCGCTTGCGCCGCTTCGTATGACATTACTGCCATTGCAGAAGCGCCATCTGATAATGCTGATGATGTTCCTGCTGTAACCGTTCCACCTTTAGGATTAAACACAGGACGAAGACCAGACAAGGTTTCGACAGTTGTTTCAGGACGAATTACTTCGTCTTCAGAACACATCATTGGTATACCATTATCATCATGACCTGGAGTCGCAACGATTTCGTTTTTAAACTTACCTTCAACTGTCGCTGTATGCGCACGTTGATGCGAACGAGCACCAAACTCATCTTGCGCTTCACGGGAAATGCTATGCTGCATCGCTAACATTTCTGCGGTTAGGCCCATCATGTTAGATGCCATTGCCGCGTGTTTTGCAAAACTTGGATTAAGATCAACACCGTGTGTCATTGGAATATGACCCATGTGCTCAACACCACCGATTAGGTAGAAATCACCATTGCCTGATTGAATACCTTGTACAGCGGTATGCAACGCTTGCATTGATGATCCACATAAACGATTCACTGTTTGTGCTGGAACCTCATGCGGTAAACGCGTCAATAACGCCATTACGCGTGCAACATTGAAGCCTTGCTCAAGCGTTTGGTAGGTACAGCCCCAAATCACATCATCAACTTTTGCTGGATCGAGTCCTTCATTGCGATCAAATAATGCTTCAACCAAATGCGCCGACATGTTTTCAGCACGAGTCACACGGAACATACCGTTTTTAGATTTGCCCATTGGCGTGCGCACGCAATCTACGATTACTGCATCTCTTGGGTTAATAGTACTCATGCTTCACCTCCGAAGAATTTTGCATCTTTTGCGGCCATATCTGCCAATAATTTAGGTACTACATAAGCACCACCGAGATCACTGTATTTTTCAGCCATTGCGACGAACGCTTTGCTGCCAATTGAGTCGATATATCGTAAAGCACCGCCTCTAAATGGAGGGAAACCGATACCCCAGATCAAACTCATATCTGCTGATTCTGGCGAATCGACGATATCATCTTCTAAACAACGAACCACTTCTAAACAAAGCGATAGCATCATGCGCTCTAGGATTTCTTCATCACTAAAGTCATCAGCCGATCGTTTGCTAGTTGAGCTTTCGTTGACTAACTTAATCGCCTCTTCATCGATGCTCTTTTTTGGTCTGCCACGTTTATCATTTTGGTATTGGTAATAGCCACTACCAGACTTCTGACCTAAACGTCCCATTTTGTAGAATGCTTCTGTTGCTCCAGAAAAATCGGGCTTCATGCGATCAGGGAATCCTTCTGACATTACTGCTGCACCGTGAACAGCGACGTCTGTGCCTACAACGTCAATTAAGTATGCAGGACCCATTGGCCAGCCAAATCCTTCCATGACTTTATCGATGTGTAAAAAGTCTGCACCATCATGTACTAGCTTGTCGAATGCCGCGAGGTACGGAAACAATACACGATTTACCATGAAACCAGGGCAGTCATTAACCACGATTGGTTTTTTGCCCATCGCTAATGCGTAAGCAACGGTTGTTGCGATAGTTTCATCAGATGTTTTTTCACCACGAATAACTTCTACCAATGGCATTAACGGCACTGGGTTGAAAAAGTGCATGCCACATACGCGTTCTGGCTTTTTCGTTGCTTTCGCTAATTCTGTGATAGAAATCGTTGATGTGTTAGAAGCTAGAATGGCATCTTCACTAACCACATCTTCTAATTCGGCTAAAACAGTCTTCTTAACATTGACGTTTTCGACAACCGCTTCGATAACGATATCCGTACCCGCAACATCACCATAAGTTAGTGTACCGTTAATGCTGGTCAGGATGTCAGCCATCTGATCGCCAGTCATAATGCCTTTTTTGACACGTTTCATGAGTAGCTTTTTCGCTTCGGCAAAACCTAATTGCAAGGCTTCTTCGTTGATGTCTTTCATCACGATTGGCGTGCCTTTTAGTGCACTTTGATACGCCACACCGCCGCCCATTACTCCAGCACCAATAACCGAAGCTATATTCACTTTAGATGCTGTTTTGGTAAGCTTGCGCGCTTGCTTGTTGAGCATTTGATCGTTTAAGAACAGACCAACAAGGTTTGCAGCCACATCGGTTTTAGCCGCTTTAACGAAGCCTTTGACTTCGATCACCATCGCTTCATCACGATGTAACTTAGCAATTTTTTGGATCACATCTAAGGCAATCTTAGGCGCTGGATAATGAGGGCCAGCTTTACCCAGAATCATGCCTTTTGCAGTCGTGAACGACATTAACATTTCGATATCATCTAACAGGATACCGTTACGCTTTTCATCACGGCGTGCTTCGTAATCTAACTCACCATCCATACAACGTTGTAATAATGTTAATGCAGCTTCTTTGAGCATATCTGGATCAACTACTGCGTCTACTGCACCTTTTTTCAAAGCTTCATCAGGACGTTTTGGTTTTGCAGTGGCAATCCACTCAAGCGCATTATCCATGCCAATCAAACGTGGTAAACGGAAACTACCACCCCATCCTGGGAAAATACCTAGGCTAATTTCAGGTAAGCCTACTTTAGATTTTGTGGTGATTACACGGTAGTCGCAAGCAAGTGGCAACTCGAATCCACCGCCTAAAGCCATGCCATTCATTGCACAAACAGTGGGAAAAGGAAAATCTTCGATGGTTGCGAATGCTTTATGTACATCCAAAAGATTTTCTTCGAATTCATCATCAGGTAGTTCAAAGTAACCAAGAAATTCAAAAATATTCGCGCCGACCATAAAGTCTTTTTTTGCGCTGGTAAGAATGAGTCCTTTGATTTTGCTTGCTTGAATCGTCATTGCCGCAACGGCTTTTGATAACTCAGCAACGGTTGCAAGTCCCATGGTGTTAACCGATGCATCTTGCAAATCGAATTTCATTTCTGCGATGCCGTCGGTGTTTACATCCACAGACAGGCATTTGCCTTCAAAAATCATGTGTTGCTCCTGTGTGTATTAGTATCGTTATAGTGTTAAATATTACAAAATAATATCAGTGAATAACTGTTTTACATAAAAAATAGTTTAAAAAAGACACCCCCCTACTTTTGGGGCGTTTTGATAATCTATTTAGTCTTAGTTTATCGCTCATACATAAAAACGAGCGTTCGCTCTATTTTTATATTCTATCTTAATCATATGCCAATAGTAAATGATTTATTAAATTGCTTTGGTAATTAGTCTTGAGTCATTTTAAATGATTCTCTATATCTCTTATGTTTACTTGACCCACAATACAAGCAATTGTTACTGTCAGCCGATGAATAAATCACAACAAAATCCAAAACTAGACGACATCCTTTATCAATGCATTCAAAAGGTTGCTACGGGCCCAGGTTACAGTAAAAGCTTATCCCAAGAAGATGCGCGGGATGCTTTAGCGACGATTTTAGAAGGAAATGCTGATCCTGTTCGTACGGGTGTTTTTCTGATTGCTTTGCGCATGAAGCGCGAATCAATGGATGAAAATAAAGGCTTTTTAGAGGCTTTGATCAACACAACTAATCGTGTCACTGCGGATGTCGATTCGGTGATTGATATATCCGAACCCTACAATGGTTATGTAAGAGGCCTGTCAGTCACAGCATTTTTAGCGCCATTATTGGCAGAGATGGGAGAGGCGGCATATTCGCATGGTGTTGAATCTGTTGGACCTAAGTTTGGGATAACTCATCATAAAGTTCTAAAATCAATTGGCATCAACGTTGATATATCGGTTGATGAGGCTGCTAAACAATTAGAAAACCCAAATATAGGTTGGGCGTATATCGATCAAAAAGTCATTAATCCTAGCTTGCATAGTTTGGTGGATTTACGTGAACGCTTAATTAAACGTTCTGCTTTAACAACGACTGAAAGCTTGCTTAAACCAATCTCTGGCAAAAAAGAAACGCATATGGTTTGTGGTTACGTGCATTCTGAATATCCTGCTATTTACGCTGAGTTGGCGCGTTTTTCTGGATTCGATAACGCCACAATCATTCGAGGTGTTGAAGGCGGTATTACTCCTTCATTGCAACAGCAAGGTAAATTCTTTGGCTATTTAGATAAAAGTGAAGAAACACTCACCGAATTAGATCCTAAATCGATTGGTATTGATGTCAAGAAACGTGCGATTCCATTGCCTGATGATTTGCCAGATCCTTCTGATAATGATCGTGGTGTGATTAATGCAGATGCCGCTTCAAGTGCTGCTGCAAAGGAAGGTTTAGCTGCTTTAAAAGGCCAAGCAGGCATGGCTTATGACAGCTTATTATACAATGCATCAATTGTGCTTTTGCATCGTAAACGCTTTGGTTCATTGGCAACAGCGGCAGATGAAGTGAGCAAGGTATTGAAATCTGGCGCTGTGATAGATCGTTTAAAGTATTCTGGTGCTAGTATCTGATATAAAAAGTTTTTAAAGACACCCCCCTACTTTTATGAGATTTATATTTTTATAAAAAACTCACCTTTGGTTTATTGTCGCTACGTCCAATATTTCTCGACTAAGCCTAGGCTGACTCGTTTCGTTTCTTAAATGTCTAACTGACGTTCGACTGCCCAATATCAATAAGAGAAATTTACCTAACGCCAAACACACCCATAATGCGACGATCATTAACCGCTCTTGCCATATCTACTGCGCTCATACCATCAGAGGTTTTAGCATAAATTTGTGAACCTCTTTGCTTTAAGTAATTAGCAATTTGTGCGTGTCTAAAACGCGTCGCATGGTGGATTGGCTGCCAATTATTGACTGTGCGTGCGTGAATATTCGCACCATGATTGATCAAATAAATCACGGCTGAGTAATGACCTTTTGCTGCTGCCATATGCAAAGCAGTTTCGCGTTCTGGATTAGCTTGGTTTACATTTACACCTTGGCTAATTAACTGCTTTATTAAATTTACATTGCCACTGCTCGCTGCCTCAAAGATAGCATCGCGTCTTGGTGCTGGCGCGGCAACAGGAGTTGGGGCTGGTCTTGCTGCTTGTTGTTGTAAAACAGCTCTTTGTTGTGCCTGTCGTGCAGCTTGTTGCCTTTGTGCGTTTAATCGAGCTCTTTGTTGATTTGCAAGTGCTCGTACACGTTGTTGATTAGCATTTGCCTGAACACGTTGCCTTTGTTGATTATTTACCGGTTGTTTAGGTTGTTGTTGCTTAGCCAATAAACGTTGATACTGTAAAAGTTCTTGGCTTTGAATTTTTTTGCGTTGGCCTTTTTTTGTGTGAACAACTTTTTTTACAGGCTTTGGCTTTAATTGGCGCTGATATTGGTTTTGTAAGCTTGTTACATCAATAGAATTATAATCCACATCAGCATTGACTGAATATGTGCTTATAAGTAAGGCACCAATGAGCATTAAACACGGTGATAAATTTGTCATCCTTGACATGGAATTCTCCTGAAAATGGCTAACTGCCATCTGAATTATAGTATATTGATAGTGTGCAATTAAAAATTATATTTTTATAAACTGTTGTTTTGGTAAAACGAACGGTTACGCTATAATTTCACCGCTTTGAATTTTCAAAATGACTTATTAATCTTGTTAGTGCGAAGTATTGATGACTTTTCAAATTTTATGAGAGACTAATCTATGGTTACCAATAATTATATGTCTGGATTGTTTGGTCGTTCACCGATTAAACCATTGCAGGAGCATATGTATCGCGTTTACAGAAGCATTAAGCATTTGTCCCCTTTAGTAGAAGGAATGATTAATGGTGATAAAGAAGCTTTGTTAGCTGCACAACAAAAAATTATACAGGGTGAGCATGATGCCGATGAAATGAAGTATGAATTACGTACTCATTTGCCAAAAGGTTTGTTCATGCCCGTTGATCGTCGCGATATTTTAGATGTGTTGTTAACCCAAGATAAAATAGTTAACCAAGCTAAAGATGTTGCGGGTTTAATCGTAAGTCGCAATATGAAGTTACCCGATGAAATGAACGATGACTTCCTAGCACTTACTAATCGTTGCATTGATACGGTTAGACAATCTCTCAATACTATCAATGAGTTAGATGAATTAGTCGAAACAGGTTTTCGTGGATTAGAAGTGGATCGTGTTGAGAACATGATTGAAAAACTAGGTGTCATAGAAACCGAAACAGATGAAATGCAAGATACCTTAAGAAGCACTTTATTTAGATTAGAAAGTGATTTAAGTCCTGTAGATGTCATTTTTACATACCGCCTAATCGAATGGGTTGGAAATATTGCTGATAACGCCGAACGCGTTGGCAGTCGTTTATCTTTGATGCTAGCGCGCTAAAAGGGGAAATAGCATGGAAATTTTTTCAGATACTACGTTTATCTACATCACACTTGCGGCCGTTTTCGGTATTTTTATGGCGTGGGGCATCGGTGCAAATGATGTTGCAAATGCAATGGCGACATCCGTTGGTTCGAAAGCAATAACAATTAAACAAGCGATATTAATCGCTGCAATCTTTGAGTTTTTAGGTGCTTATTTAGCAGGCGGACAAGTAACCAAAACGATTCGTAAAGGTATTGTCGATCTCAATGCCTTTGAAGGAAATCCCGATTTATTGATATGGGGAATGTTGGCAGCATTGCTGGCAGCTGGTACTTGGTTATTGATTGCCTCTAGTAAAGGTTGGCCTGTTTCAACCACGCACAGTATCGTCGGCGCGGTAATTGGCTTCGCCGCAGTTGGTGTTAGCATGGACGCAGTTAGCTGGGGTAAAGTCGGTACCATCGTAATGAGTTGGGTAGTTTCACCAATGCTCGCAGGTTTTATTGCCTTTACCGTGTTTATGAGTATTCAAAAACTGGTCATAAATACCGAAAAACCGTTAGAAAACGCAAAAAAATACGGCCCTATTTACTTATTTATGGTCGGATTTGTTATTGCATTGGTTACCATCAAGAAAGGTTTGAAGCATATTGGTCTTGATGTAAATAATGGCATGGAGTTTGTCTACGCAGCAATCCTCGGTGTATTAGTAGCGATGCTTGGTGCTTATTTAATAAGAAAAGTGAAGATTGATCCTAAAGCTGAAAAGCGTTTTCATTTTGCTAATGTAGAGAAAATCTTTGCTGTATTAATGGTATTTACAGCAGCAGCAATGGCATTTGCCCATGGTTCAAATGATGTAGCGAATGCTGTAGGTCCTATGGCAGCGGTTATTAGTGTTGCGCAATCAGGTGAATTAGCATCTAAGTCTGCTTTACCTAGCTGGGTATTGTTGGTTGGTGCGGTAGGTATTGTTATTGGTCTTGCGACTTTAGGCTATAAAGTTATGGCAACTGTTGGTGAAAAAATTACCGAATTAACACCAACACGTGGCTTCTCAGCAGAGATTGGAGCGGCTTCGACTGTAGTATTAGCTTCGTATACAGGATTACCTATTTCAACTACTCAAACCTTAGTAGGTGCGATTTTAGGGGTAGGATTAGCAAGAGGTATCGCGGCTATTGATTTAAGAGTTGTGGGTAATATCTTTATGTCGTGGGTGATTACTTTACCAGCCGGTGCAATTCTCTCAGTATTATTCTTCTATACCTTAAAAGGCATTTTTAGTTAATGTAGAAACTAAGAAATATGTCATAGGCAGGAAGCGAACTACTCGAAGGGTGGATTGCTTGAAAGCACTAAAAAGTAGGGGGGGTGTGTTTATAAAAACACACCCCCCTACTTTTATGCGGTTTTAATCTAGATTGATTCGTCTCGAATATTTATTCTATTTTAAGCATCTTTTTATAGGCTTTGACCAACAAGCAATAATTTTTCCATTTACTGTTTAGAAGAAAAACATCTTCTCCATCAATTAGAGCTAAAGCATCATTCAAGATTTCTTTTGTATATAGCTTTTCTAAAACAGTTCCGTAATTGGTCATGCCGTCAAGCTGCAAAATTATGTTAATACATTTGTAGGTTTTTAAACGGCGTTGATTGATTTTTTTATACTCTAAAATCCATTCACATCCCTCTTGGATGCGCTCATTATCTTGAACTTTTAAAGCAAGTAATAAGATAAGTTCTGCAACACACAGATCGTGAAAAATAGAGTCTTGATCAGAAGGCATGCCGATGAGTGTTGTTACTAATAAATCATCATCAAGATCTAAATCTTCCAAAGATTCGATGAGTTGTTCACACTCATCATTGCTTTTGGACTTCTTTAGAATCTGTTCTCTAACATACATACCAACATTATTGTTTTCCCAGACCAAGTCATCCACAGGGAAGACTTCAGACATGCTAGGTATGATGACTCTGCTGGTGTAAATTTCGGATTCTTTATAATCTGTAACAAATATGTCATTACCTTCTGCCAAAATTAATTGGCATAAGTGATCATGATTCTCTGCTGCATTATTTTTAACGTACTTTTCACTCCAATCACTAAACTCATATTCAGATGTTTGGCTAAAACTAACCCATGCAGTTACTCCTTGGGAATTATTAAATTGATGTTCAAGATTTTTTGGACTAGAAATTTCATCCATATCAAAGCCTGCTTCTGAATGTTCATCCGACTGAGAAAGGTCTTTTTCAAGAAATAATTGGGAAAAACAATGCTCTAAAGCGAGCCTAAAATCGGGATGCGAGGCAAAACTGTTACACACACTTTGATTGTTTGGATTAAGTAAAATTACATTTACTACAGGGTAGTTTCCGTTTAATGAAGCATCTTTTATTAATAAAGAAAACCCTGCTTGTTCAATATCGTAAATATACTTTTGAACATTTGCATACTGATTCAAAATAGATTCTGGTATGTCAGGTAGTGATATTCCTTCTGCGATTACTTTAAATTGCACATAGTTTTTCAAGACCTTACAGAGTGCTTTAGTACGCGCTTCTGCTTTTGAATTTCCCGAACCAATACCATTGTTTGCATAAAGGTTATCGATAAGATTTACTGGGAATAAAACTTCATCATTGGTGTCTATCTCTCGCAATGGAATACAACAAATGCCTCGTTTATGATTACTAGAAAGCATATCGATTAGAGTACTAGGGCTTAATTCTCCAATCGGATTATATAAATCATGTAACTCAGAATTTAAAACCTTGTCGGGCCAAGCACCGTCTGGATTGATACCAACCCATTTTTCATTGAGAAAATGCACAAGCTTGCCATTTGCAACTTCATCACCTAGAAAATAATTAGCCCAAAACCAATGCGTTGTTAATTTTTCAAGGAATGAGTGTAAAGCATCTATTAAGGCTTCTTCATAGGAACGACCAGAACCATTTGTCCTGAGTTGCAGACAATCTTTATCACTAATACTAATTGACCAAATATTATCAATTGGATTTGAGCAAGATTGTTCTACAATATCGAAGCCTAAAGCAGAAATAGTCTGTTTTATTTTGGTAATTGGACAATCTGGCGCTGTGTTGTTACCAATCGTATGCAGTTGTTTTGACATATAAATCGAATTTTATGCTAATTTCTTTTAATGAATGAATGAATGATTATTTGCATCTTAATTAATAGAATAACAGTTATACCCTATAGGTTTAATAAGATTAAAAATTTTGAGTTTTAAATACCATTGAATAACGATCAAATCACAAATCAACAGGGTAAATCACCCTTATGGATACTTATATTGGCAATATTAGTTATTGCTGTTGGGGTATGGGCCAGTAATTTTTATAAAGAATGGACTACAAACCCTAATCAAGAAACAATTCAATCTGAACTATTATTAGAGCAACAACATATTTTAAAGCAAACCGATGTAATAAATACCAATTGGCTGCGAACATTAAATCCGCTCGTAAAAAATGTAGAAGGTCGAGTGGTTTGGAGTAATGTCCTACAAAAAGGTGTTATGGAATTTGTTGGTCTTCCTAAAATTGATAAAAATCAACAATACCGACTGTGGATTTATGACTTAGTGGGAAAAGACACTAAACCTATTTTTTCAACTGAATTTACCAAGGTTTTATCAGATAAATTTCTGATTCCGTTTTCTTCGAAAGATTTAATCAACTCCCCGTTTAAGTTTGAGTTGATGTTGAAAACAGATGGTGAAGAAATTAGTCAGCCCTTGTTCCTAGCACAGCCCTAATTTTCATGGATGATTCTAAAATAGGTTTTAGCGAAGCAACTGAGTCTTATGACTTTTTAAAACAGACCCTAAGAGAGAAGCAAGCTTTAATCAGTCATTTAAAACCTTCTGCAACAGCAATACAAAGAGCTAACCTACAACTAGAAGTTGCTGAGATCATGATAGAAATTGCTGAGAATGGAATGCCTGAAGCTGCCTGGGGTTTAGCCAAAGAAGCGTTTACTATTTATCTGAATGCGGATGATTATGAGGCAGCAGTGAATGCATTGGATTGTTTATACCGCACTGAGTTGCCATCATCTTTAGTGGCGTTAGGGCATGCAATGTGGCTTTCTGTGACTTATCCGATTGATCCCGAATTAAGTATCTTGATGATGAAAAATCTTATTGATGATACACCTGATAAATCTGACGGTGCTGCGGTTGCTGCTGTAACTGCACATTATATTGCTGATTTACGCTTAGCCGATGAAAAACGTGAAAGCGTAATGTTTCTTACAACGAATATGATTGCTCAAGTTGCAGAGCGTCACAGTGATGTAAAAGATCAAACACAATTAAATTTTTGGATAGATAAATTGGAGCTGAATGATCCAAATAAATTTTTACCAAAACTTTCGCAAGTGATTGATGCAATCGTTGCTGAGAACTGGTGGTTCGATAAAGATGAATTACGTTCCAAACTCCCTATAAATTAGAGTAAATTCTCTGCGTTAAAACGAAATTAAGTGACAATTGTTGAATACAATCAATTAATTGTTTGTTTCGGTAAATAATGGCCAGGCTCGAAATCAGCAAACATATCATCAACCATCGGATGTTCTATTTCCATATCTGTTGAATCTACGTAAATATTTTGCTCGGATACGTAAGCCATAGAGCCTTCTTCATCGACTAATACATGGTACCACGGTGCATTTTTTGAGGGTTGGTTAGTGGTATATTGATCATACCAA
>CALJIH010000199.1 GCA_937974135.1 uncultured Cocleimonas sp.
GAAGACCAACAAGTCAAAATTGATAAAGTTGGGGAAAAAACAGTCTTTGTTAAAATAAAAACGGGCGAAAAAACGGGCAAAGCAAAACTAAAATTAAGCGCAACAGGCGGATCTGAAAATCAGCATATTTCTGCTACAGAAATATTTTTAGATATCCGCAAAGCAAATAAAAAGAGTACTCGTTCTGTCACTAAAGTCATTGAAGCGAATAGCTCGTGGGAAAGTAAGGCGAATACCTTTGGTATCGCAGGCACTAATGAAACGGTTGTAGAGCTGTCATCAGTCCCTTCGTTAAATCTAGAAAGGCGCTTATCTTATTTAACCAGATACCCACATGGCTGCTTGGAGCAAGTGACATCTGCCGTTTTCCCTCAATTATATTTATCGAATATAATGACATTAACGGATGCACAACAAAAAGAATCAGAACATCACGTACGTCGTGCCATTGATAAATTACAGCGGTTCCAAAACGGTGCAGGTAATTTCAATTACTGGCCAGGGTCATCGACTAACCACAACAATGAATGGGCAAGCATATACGCGGGGCATTTTTTAATAGAAGCGAAGAAATTAGGTTATGTAGTGCCATCGAACATGTTTAGAAAATGGCTTAAATACCAAAGCAATACTGCTCAGCAATATATAGCGGGTAATCAACGTTACTCACATATTCAAGCATATCGCTTATACGTTTTGGCTTTGGCAGGTAATCCTCAATTAGGCTCAATGAATCGACTCCGTGAGGCTGCAAATTTAGATAATACAAATACCCTGAATAACAAAGCAAGATGGTTACTTGCGTCAGCATACCAGGCTGCATCACAACCTAAAGCTGCTGAAGCGTTAATCCAAGGCATGTCTTTAGAAGTAGCTGCAGTTGATCGCAGCGATCAAACCTTTAGCTCAACCTTGGGCGATTTAGGACTACGGCTCGAAAACCTTGTTGCCCTAAATAAAAAACAGGATGCCGATAAGCTCCTTGAAGAAATAGCAGCTGAGATGGCTGGTGATGCTTATCAAAATACACAAGGTATTGCCTGGGCCCTAATGAGTGTTGCCAGATATTTAGACGGTGATACCAGCAACTTTACGGCCAAGTTAGACGAAGCAGGTACGATTACTGAAATAAATAGCACAAAATCTTTCTTACGTTCGCGTCTAGTAAAACCAGATGCGAACATTACTATTGAAAACACCAGCAAAGGAAAACTTTTTGCTAACTTAATTAGTAGTGGCGTTCCAGTTGCAGGTGATGAAATTGATCAAACAAATGGTTTGTCGATGAAGATTGATTTCTCAAGTCGCGATGATAACGACAAAAATTCTTGGCTGAGTAACAATCAACAAAGCGAGTGGAAACTTATACAAGGTAACGATGCTCGCATTGCGGTAACCGTCAGTAATACCAGTAAACACAAGGTAGACAATATAGCTTTAACTATACCTGCCGCGGCTGGCATGGAAATACTGTCTACAACCGAGCAAGAGCAAAATAAGGTTAAAAATAAATACGATTATCGTGATTTACGCGATGATCGTATTCACTATTATTTCTCGCTAAAAAAAGGTGAAACTAAAACCTTTGAATTAATGGCTAATGCTTCATATCAAGGTCGTTTTTATCAACCTGCTATAACTGCTGAAGCTATGTATGACGGCAAAATCAAAGCAACTCAAAAAGGACGTTGGTTAGATATTGTGAAAACAACGAGCAAAGTCACTACGCCAACAAAGGATGCAAACACTGAAACAAAAGCCGTTAATGCTCAATAATAACTAAATGTAGGCAGGTGTTTTAATATAAAAAGACACCCCCCTACTTTTGACGGTTTTTACTGAATGTAGATCATTTTTATAAACAAGTTTTTGACCATCATATTGTGAATAAGGTATTACAAAAGCTGTATTCAAAAAAAGCATTTTCTCTGTTGCTGCTGTTTATCTGTGCCATTGCATTTTATAAGTGCTTACCCCAACACCTATTTAATGCACCAGTGTCCAGTATCCTACTCAGCGAAAAAGGTAAATTACTTGGCGCACACATCGCTAAAGACGGGCAGTGGCGATTTCCACCTTTATCTACAAAGCAGGTCCCTGATAAATTCAAAAAGAGTATTATTGCATTCGAGGACAAACGTTTTTATCAGCATTTCGGTATTGACCCGCTAGCAGTAGCTCGAGCTGCCAAACTCAATATTCAAGCCGGTCGAATTGTCAGTGGCGGCAGCACCCTATCAATGCAAGTAATACGTTTAGCATCAGAAAACCCTAAGCGAACATTTCCCGAGAAACTCCAAGAAGCAGTTCGTGCATTACGCTTAGAAACACGCTTCAGCAAAGATGATATTCTAAGCTTATATGCGAGCTACGCCCCTTTTGGTGGAAACGTTGTGGGTTTAGAAGCCGCCTCATGGCGTTACTTTGGACGTAATCCAAATCAATTATCATGGGCAGAAAGCGCTATGTTAGCGGTACTACCTAATAGTCCTGCATTGATTCATCCCGGACGTAAAAGAGATCGTTTAAAAGCTAAACGCGATGCTTTATTAAAAAAACTTCATACGCTAAACCATATTAGCCAATTAGATTATGAGCTTGCGATTGCAGAAGCGTTACCACTAAAACCAAAACCACTGCCAAGATTAGCTCCGCATTTATTAGATACGCTCACCCAAAAAAACAACAACAAAGCCCAGCGTTTCAAAACAACCTTAGATCATAATGTTCAGACTCAAATCAATGAAGTTGCTAAGCACCACGCAGAAATTCTTGCGCTAAAAGACATTCATAATCTTGCGATTCTGCTCATTGATAACGATAGCTTCGAGGTTAAGGCTTATATCGGTAATACTCCTCCTAAGAACACCTTACCTACAAACGGACAGGCTATCGATTTAATTCAGCGTCCGCGAAGCACTGGCAGCACGCTTAAGCCATTTCTATTTGCAAGTATGATTGAAAAGGGTGAGATTCTTCCTGAAACACTCATCCCAGATGCACCCATTCGCTATACGGGCTATCAACCTAAAAACTTCGACCGTAAATATCGCGGCGCCGTTCGTGCAAAACAAGCACTAGCAAGCTCATTAAATATCCCCGCCGTGAATATGCTGAGTTACCATGGAGTGGAGCGATTTTTATCGAGTTTACGCCAACTTGGGCTTACCACTTTACATCGTCGCTCGCGAGAATATGGTTTGCCATTAATTCTAGGCGGAGCCGAAAGCAGTTTATGGGAATTAACCAATCTTTATGCAAACTTAGCATCACAAGCAAACCAAAAACTATCAAAAAATCAATTCCAAGCTATTACGTTACAGAATCAAACAACAGAAACAGCTCGCCAACATATTATAAGCCCAGCTAGCGCATGGCTGACATTAAATGCTTTACTCGAAGTTGGTAGGCCAGGAAATAAAGCGTACTGGAAACGCTTTGACAGCTCGAAAAAAATCGCTTGGAAAACAGGCACGAGTTTTGGTCATCGTGATGCTTGGGCAATCGGCACAACACCAAAATATACCGTTGGTGTTTGGGTTGGCAATGCAGCGGGAGAAGGCCGCCAAGGTATGACAGGGGTAAAAGTCGCAGCCCCGATATTGTTTGATACCTTTAACCTTCTCGCGGAAAA
>CALJIH010000200.1 GCA_937974135.1 uncultured Cocleimonas sp.
TAGTTTTTGTCTATCTACGCTAGATTTTAAAGTGTGACTGGTGTTTTGTGTACTTTCAAAATTTACATTTTCAGGCTTTAAATTCGCTTTCACGTAATTAGAATATTGATACGCATCGAAATCAGTTTGTAAGTTACTGTAGTTAGTATCTACTTTTTTATTGCTGCAAGCAGATAGATAGCTAAACAGTATCAATACAATTATTTTCTTCACACATTTTGATAAATTCATAACTTTTTACCTGTTAATTTTTCCATCTGTGTCAAATTAATCCAATAGTCTGCAATAGCTCGTTGATAGGCTAATTGAAAATTCAACCAAGTCGATTGTGTTTCGATATATTGTCCTATCGAGCCTTTATTTTCTCGATATTGCGTGTATGCAATTTGAGCAGCACGATTGGCTTGGGGTAAAAGATTGTTCTTATAAAGTACTGTTTGTCGAAAGGCATTATTGAGTTTGAAAAAAACTGTTTTCACCATGTTGCGTAATGTATTTTTTAATACTTTTTTATTTTCTATTTGCTTTAAACTTTCTAATCTAGCCTGTTCTTTAATAGCATTATTCTTATTTCGATTCAGTGGGATACTCATACCAAAATTAATTGAAAAGGCATCTTTTCCATTGTCTCGAAGGTCGGGTACGTCACGTGACCCTATTTGTGAATAACTTGCCCCAAGACTAAACTCAGGCTTACTCGCGTAAGTAGCAAGTTCCGATTGGACCTTACTTTTTTTAATAGCTATGTCTGCTAGCTTTATCTCTTCATTTGATTCTGCCCACTTATATAAATTAGCAATATCGTGTTTAAAAACCGTAGGAACTCTGCTTTGATGATGAACCTCAAAAGCATATTCTGGGGCACGATTTAGTAATGTATTAATCCGTGTTTTTTCAGTTGAACGAAGTTCTTCCAATAAAGTGACATCATAGGCAACTTGAGCATATTGGCTTTGAGCTTTTGCAACATCATTTAAAGCTGCGGCATTTGAGGCATAATCAACCGTGGCTAAATTATTTATTTGCTCTAATAATCGCTTATTTTGATTGGTCAATTTAATCGCATTTTCTAAATATACCAGCTCATAGAAAGCTTGCTTGAGCGATACCGTAAGGTCACGGCTGGCTTTGTCATAATTGACTCTAGCCATTTCAATATCTTTTTTTACTACCTCTCCTTTTAAAGCTAGTTTGCCGCGATATGGTAGCTTTTGACTCAACTTCAAAACTCTATCTTGTGGGCCCAAACGAGTTTCAATTGGACTAAGAGATTCGCTATAAACTAAATTAGGATCGCTTAATGAAGTTGATTGTTTATATCGATGGATTAGACGCTGCCATTCGATTTTTTGTATTTTCAATTGCGGATTATTATCTACAGCAATTTTTATTAACTCGTTTAAATGAGTGGGTTTCGCTAAAATATTATTAGAAGTTATTAATAAAGTAATAAGCAAAAGTTTAGGAACACAGGACTTTATGGTTAATTTATTCACTATTTTTCCCCTTAGTTAATGCTAACTGTTTTATCTCTCTTTTCTTCCATATTAAATAAATCGCAGGTATTACTAACAAAGACAATAACGGTGCAGTAACCATCCCTCCAATCATTGGTGCGGCGATTCTTTGCATAACGTCAGAACCTGTGCCACTTCCAATCATAATGGGAATTAAGCCCGCAATAATAACTGCCACAGTCATTGCTTTAGGTCGTACTCTCATAACAGCACCATGCATAATGCTTTGTTTAAGATCATCAACGGTGTTGTATTGATTTTTCTTTTTCCTGTCTTTTATTGCATTGTCTAAATAGATCATCATGATTACCCCAAATTCAGCCGCCACACCTGCCAAAGCGATAAAACCGACAGCTACTGCAACCGAAAAATTAAACTGCAGCAAATAGATAAACCATATTCCACCAGCTAAGGCGAAAGGTAATGACAACATAATAATTAACGCAGAAGTGACACTTCGAAAAGTTAAATAGAGTAGTAATAAAATAATAAGTAACATCATAGGAATAACGATACTGAGTTTATCTTGTACTCTTAGTAGGTACTCGTATTGTCCTGTCCATGTCACAGAGTAGCCTGCTGGAAGATCTAATTTATCTAGTAGAATTTCTCGCGCATTTTTTACATAAGACCCAAGATCGACATCTCTGATATCAACAAAAGTCCAACCATTTAGACGAGCATTCTCGGTTTTAATCATTGGAGGCCCTTCTGCAAAGCGAATATTTGCAACCCTTGATAAAGGAATATGAGCGCCTGATGGTGTAACCAAGGGTAACTCCATTAATTTATCAATATCATCTCTGGTATGACGTGGATAACGAAGGTTAACTGGATAGCGTTCCAAACCTTCTACGGTTTGAGTAATATTTGCTCCGCCCACAGCAGAACTTATGATTGTTTGAATATCAGCAATATTTAAACCAAAGCGCGCTGCAGTTATTCGATCAGGAATAATTTCAATATATCGCCCTCCCGATACTCTTTCTGAGAAAACAGAAGCTGTGCCGGGTATGTCATTAACGATTGCTTCAATATCTTTACCAATTTTTTCTATGACTTTTAAGTCTTGACCAGCAATCTTAATCCCTACAGGTGTCTTTATTCCTGTTGCCAACATATCAATTCTTGTTTTAATGGGTTGAACCCATGCATTGGTTAAGCCGGGGAACTTAGCTAAAGCATCTAACTCTTCGATGAGCTTCTTTAACGTTAAACCAGGTCTCCATTCATCCTTTGGCTTCAGTTGAATGGTGGTCTCAATCATAGTAAGGGGGGCAGGATCTGTAGCCGTTTCAGCACGACCTATCTTGCCAAAGACACGTTCTACCTCAGGAACTGTTTTAATTAATTTATCTGTTTGCATCAACAGCTCTTGAGCTTTACCAATAGATACACCGGGCAATGTCGTTGGCATATAGAGTAAATCACCTTCTTCCAGCTCAGGCATAAACTCACTGCCTATTTTATTTAGAGGGAGCAACGCAGATAACATAATCAATATTGATACTAAAATAGTCAGCCAAGGAGCAGCTAAGCACATCTTTAATAAAGGTCGGTAAATGAAAATCAAAATTAGAGAAATTGGATTGCTACTTTCTTTGGGTAATTTACCGCGAATAAAATAGCCCATCAGCACAGGTACTAAGGTTACGGCCAATCCCGCAGCAGCTGCCATTGAATAGGTTTTTGTAAAAGCTAATGGAGAAAATAAACGACCTTCTTGCGCTTCTAAAGCAAAGATAGGCACAAAGCTGAGCGTTATAATTAATAACGAGAAGAATAATGCTGGACCAACTTCAACAGAGGCTTTAGTTATAACCTCCCAATGCTTTTCCCCTTTTGGCATCTCATTATGTTCTTCTTTATAATATTCTAAATGTTTATGCACATTTTCAATCATCACAATTGCGGCATCTATCATTGCTCCAATAGCTATTGCGATACCTCCAAGAGACATAATATTTGCATTAATACCTTGATATTGCATAACAATAAAAGCCACCAAAATTCCTACAGGTAAACTTATTATTGCAACTAATGCAGATCTCAGATGAAACAAAAATAACAAACAAACAATCGCTACTACTGCAAACTCTTCGAGAAGTTTAATTTTTAGATTATCAACTGCACTGT
>CALJIH010000201.1 GCA_937974135.1 uncultured Cocleimonas sp.
TATTTTGTCTTGATTAAATTTATCGTTCGTTTTTTGGTGATATTCATTTGGTCTTCATAGCGATTTTTCGAATTGATTATTAATGCGTATATAATTAATAAATGGATATGATTTTATAACTTTAATCATATGGAGGAAAAAAAACGGCAGAAGAGATAACCTCATCTGCCGTCTTTATTACTATTTAAAATTACTTCAAAAAAGAAGTATCAACCGTTGTACTATAATCATCTTTTGCTGGTGCGGCCGCAGTACCAAACATCTTACCCATGAATGGAAGCATTTGACCTACACGGCCACCATCATTGAAGTAACTAGCCATCTGCTCTTCAACAGTTGGGAACTTAAATCCAGCCATTTGGCTCTTAGTTTTCTCAACAGAAAGACCAGCATCGCCTGCAATTACTGCTATTTTAGACTGATCTTTAGCAAAGTCAGCATTAGCTTGGGCTGTAACTTCCATAAAACGCTTGACTGCTTCTGGGTTTTCTTGAGCAAAAGTTTCAGTTACTGAAACGATATCAAAACTTGTGATTCCAGCTTCTGTCTTTTCCGAAGTTGTCAGCATTGGCTTGCCAACTTCTTTCATTTTAGACAATGAATTTTCACCATAAGCACAAGCCATATCAACCGCCCCATCCACTAGAGATACAGCTGCGTCTGCCGGTTCTTGGTCAACAATTTTAAGTTTGCTAATGTCGACACCTAGATTATTCATAGTCATACGGAAACCAAAGTCAGCCATTGTATTTAATGGAACCGCTACTGATTTACCCTCTAATTCAAGTGCATTAGCTTTTGAGATACCAGACTCGGTTCTCACTATACAATCATCAGCTGCGCCATATGCTACAGCGATACCAACCATTTTGATGGGTGCGTTTGCATTAACTGCATTTACGAATGGGGCTAAACCTTGACTGTAAGAAATATCAATATCACCAGACAGCATGGCTTCTGTCATTGCAGTACCACTAGCGAAATTAACCCAATTAACTTTTTCACCAATTGCTTTATCGTAAGCTTTTTCAACTTTTGCAATTTGGTTTGGTGTTGCCCATTCTAGGAAATATGCAACATTTACTTCTGCAATAGCCGCAGGAGCCATTACTGCTGAAAGTGTAACAATTGATGCACCACAAATAATTTTCTTAACTGATTTCATTTTTTCCTCTGATATTGATTACAAGTTTCTGATTTATATTCACTTTAACTAAAAAAATTGCTCTAACGCAATTAACAATTAACTACATATAGATAGCTCCTCCAAGAACTTCATATCTATAATTAAGCCTATCTTAGTATAGTAATATTTATTACGATTGTTATAAAAAATATTTACGACTATAAAAATACTATAGCTCTACTCTGGGAAATCAAATAGATCCAGATTTAAGATTTTAATTATCCATCTAAGCAACGACTGATAATTCAAACGCCCATTATTAAAGTAACGAAGTTAAAGCACTATAAAATTCTGAAAAAATTTAATTTGAGAAAAGTAGAACATTGATTAATTTTTATCGAAATTGTGATTAATCATTTTTTTGTATTGAAGCTGGAATATCGTGCAGCTTTGTTTCTACATCCATGTTTTGAGCACGATGCCTCAACATATGATCCATTAAGGTAATTGCTAACTGAGCTTCGCAAATAGGGGTTGCTCTTATTCCAACGCAAGGGTCATGACGTCCTTTAGTAACAACTTCAATTTGTTCGCCATGAATATTAACGCTCCTACCAGGAAGCCGAATGCTTGAAGTGGCTTTAAACGCTGTGTTTACAACTATATCTTGCCCTGATGAGATTCCACCCAAAATACCACCTGCATTATTTCCATCAAAGCCTTCTAAAGTTATTTCATCTCTATGCACAGTACCTTTTTGGGTGATTGATTCAAAGCCTGCACCAATTTCAACCCCTTTCGCAGCATTGATACTCATCATCGAATGGCAAATGTCGGCATCTAAACGATCGAAGATTGGCTCACCTAATCCTGGTGGCACGCCTGTTGCAATGGTTGTAATTTTTGCACCAATGGATTCGCCTTCTTTACGAAGCGCGTCCATGTAATCTTCCATTTCTTTTACTTTGTTAACGTCAGGTGAAAAGAATGGATTGTTATCGACTTCATCCCAATCAACCGTTTCAATTTTTATTGGACCTAATTGTGAAAGATACCCTTTAACTTCAATACCGTATCTTTTCTTAAGATATTTCTTAGCAATACCGCCAGCCGCAACCCGCATTGCAGTCTCACGTGCAGATGAACGACCACCCCCACGATAATCGCGCAATCCATATTTTTTATAATACGTGTAATCAGCGTGACCTGGTCTGAACTGATCCATGATATTGGTATAATCTTTTGAACGTTGATCAGTGTTATGTATTAGCAAAGCTATAGGAACGCCGGTAGTTTTACCCTCAAACACACCCGATAATATTTTAACCTCATCAGATTCACGACGTTGAGTGGTATGACGATTCTTACCTGGTTTACGGCGATCTAAATCAATTTGAAGATCTTCTTCAGATAATTCCATTCCAGGAGGGCAACCATCGACAATACATCCTATCGCTGGCCCGTGACTTTCACCAAATGAGGTTACTGTGAATAGTTTTCCGTATGTATTTCCTGACATGCTTCATTACCAATTTTTTAGTAATGTTATTTTAAACTGAAAAAGTGTTTTTATCTTGAATTATTCAAACACATGCAGCGGCAAA
>CALJIH010000202.1 GCA_937974135.1 uncultured Cocleimonas sp.
GCAAATTTTTCCGTAACGAAGTTCATCGAGGTTTTTACTGTCTGGTTCGACGCCAATTGCGACAGAAATATCATGTATCTCATTGGAAGCCAGCACTTGTGAAGAATCAACTTCCCAAGTATTCAGAATCTTACCGCGTAATGGCATGATAGCCTGAAATTCGCGGCTACGCGCTTGCTTAGCCGAACCACCTGCTGAGTCACCTTCCACTAGAAAAATTTCAGTTAAATTTAAATCTTGCGAACTACAATCGGCCAATTTACCGGGTAGTGCAGGACCTGTAGCAATTTTCTTGCGAACTACTTTCTTACTGGCTTTAGCGCGTTTTTGCGCATTATTGATCACATGTTCCGCAATCAAATCACCAATCGCAGGGTTTTGATTAAGATATAAACTAAATGCGTCTTTAACCACACCTGAAACGAATCCAGCGGCAGCCCTTGAGGATAAACGCTCTTTGGTCTGACCTGAAAACTGTGGATCGAGCATCTTATAGGAAAGAATAAAACAGAGCTTATCCCAAATGTCATCGGGTGCAAGTTTTAAACCACGCGGGAGTAGATTTCTGAATTCAGCAAAGTCACGCAATGCTTCAGTCAAACCCGTGCGCAAACCATTGGTGTGTGTTCCACCTTGAGCCGTAGGGATAAGATTGACATAGCTTTCTTGAACCAACTCACCGCCTTCGGGTAACCAGCATAACGCCCAATCAACGGCTTCGCCTTTGCTTTTAAATTCACCTAAGAAAGGTTCTGTAGGAAGATTCTCAAAACCTTCAATGGCCTCCACTAAGTAATCCCGAATGCCATCTTCGTAATACCATTCAGTGGTTTCGTTTTTGGACTCTTCGGTAAAGCTAATATGTAAACCAGGACACAATACAGCTTTAGCTCGAAGATTATGTTTCAGGCGTTTAACTGAAAATTTTACAGTATCGAAGTATTGTCCGTTTGGCCAAAAGTGCAGGGAAGTACCCGTATTCTTTTTGCCAACGGTATTTATTACTTCAAGCTCAGTTTGCTTATGGCCATTCTCAAAAACCATTTCGAATTCTTTACCATCGCGCTTAATGCGTACCTCCAAAATTAAAGAGAGTGCATTAACAACTGAAATACCGACACCGTGCAAACCACCAGAAAATTCATAGTTCTTGTCAGAGAATTTACCACCAGCATGTAAGGTGCTGAGAATCACTTCTACACCTGATACTCCTTTTTCAGGATGAATGTCAACTGGCATACCACGACCATTATCCGTAACTGATAGCGAACCATCGGCATGTAATATGACTTGAATTTTGCTGGCATGGCCTGCTAAAGCCTCGTCAACACTGTTATCGATGACTTCTTGAGCGAGGTGATTAGGGCGTGTGGTTTCGGTGTACATCCCTGGTCGTTTACGCACAGGGTCAAGTCCGCTAAGGACCGTTATCGATTCAGCGTTATAGTCATTACTCATAATGATTGTTTACCTTTAAAAGGTGATTTTTTTGAAAGCCCGATACAAGATCTGTACAAACCACAAATTACCTTTATTTGACTGAAAGGTAAAGGCTAAAGTATGCCCATCAGCGTTAAAACTTATTAAAAGTGGGGGGGTGTCTTTTTTATCTTTGATTATGCCAATAAATGTAAAATATGCACAAAAAATACAAATTAAATCATCTGTTGTTCGAAGACGCTCTGGGTGATAATACGTACCATTATAATTTTTGAGATTCTGAATGAGTCGAATGCTACGTTCAGGCGCTATTGTTAGCGCAATGACTATGGTTTCTCGCGTGTTGGGTTTAGCACGTGATGCAATCATATTTCATTTTTTCCCAGCCGGTGGAGCGTTAGATGCTTTTTTTGTAGCATTTCGTGTGCCAAATCTATTGCGTAGAATGGTTGCAGAAGGCGCGTTTTCATTAGCTTTTATTCCAGTTTTGGCTGAATACAAAGAAAGTCGTAGCGAAGAGGATTTGCGCAACTTATTAAATCACGTTGCAGGTACTTTAAGTTTAATCCTATTTGCTATCACTGTTTTAGGGATGATAGCAGCACCATTACTAGCAATGGTATTTGCCCCTGGTTTTATGTTTGGAGAAGGGCAGCAAGATGGATCACAGCTTGATTTAACCGCTCGATTATTGGTGATTACTTTTCCCTATATCTTTTTGATCGCGCTTTCCGCCTTTGTTAGTGCTATTTTGAACACCTACCAAAAGTTTGCCGTTCCAGCATTTACTCCAGTGCTTTTAAACGTTGCGTTGATCTCAGCGGTTATCTGGTGGGCACCTCAATTTAAGCAGCCGGTTGAGGCTTTAGCTTGGGGGGTGGTTATTGGTGGCGTATTACAATTAGCTTTTCAAATTCCTTCTCTGATGAAACTAGGTTTGCTTCCTAAACCAAACTTTAAACGAGGTCATGAAGGTGTCTCAAGAATCATGAAACTCATGGTTCCTGCGCTATTAGGATCTTCGGTTGCGCAAATTAATATTCTAATAAATACCGCGATCGCTTCATTATTAGCTGCTGGCAGCATCAGTTGGCTTTATGCATCAGATCGCTTTGTTGAACTACCATTAGCAATTATTGGCGTGGCGATTGGCGTGGTTATTTTACCTAAGCTATCAGGAGATCATATTAATGCTAAGAGTAAGGCATTTAGTGAAACCTTAGATTGGGGAGTTCGTTTAGGTTTACTCATTTCTTTACCAGCAATGATTGGGTTAATGTTACTAGCTAAACCAATTTTAGCGACGGTATTAGCCAATGGGGTAAATAATTGGACCTTGGTTGAAATGTCGAGTATGAGCTTGATTACTTACTCTTTCGGTCTTCCTGCCTTTATTTTAGTGAAAGTATTAGCACCTGGTTTTTACTCAAGACAAAATACACGAACCCCTGTTCGTATCGGAATGTTCGCCGTGTTATGTAATATTGTATTGAGTATTCTGATTGTTTACCCTTGGGTGAAAATGGATATTATCGGGCCACATGCAGGATTAGCTTTGGCTACCGCGCTGGCAGGTTACATCAATGCGGGAATGTTGTTCTATCAGCTGAAGAAACAAAATATATACCAATCCATTTCTCAGTCAAAGCAACTTTGGTTAAAGGATTTACTAAGAATAGTCTTCTCATTAGTCGTAATGACCGTTGTGATTTTATTTTTAAACCCTGCTGATGCGTGGTGGCAGGATTCTGAATTATTAGCAAAAATCGGAAAGCTACTATTATTAGTGCTAGTGGCTATTGTTAGTTATTTTGGTACTTTATTTGTGTTAGGCGTTCGCAAGCAATCGTTTCTTAGATAAACGTCTTAAAACTGCCAAAGCTTTGCATAATCGAATTATCCGTTTAAAAACTTCTTAAACGATAAGTTCGCTAAAAGTAGGGGGGTGTCTTTTGTATAGAGTTATTGCACTTTAACTCTAAAAAGAATGCTAAATGACGGATCACCGCTACCTCCAGAAGCTAGAAATTGCCCTAAAGTAGTGACTCTAATATTAGTCACATTCGTGTCGACGCCATCTGCGTCTGGTGTAGGGTTATAGGTAAAACTAACACCATTATTATCAGAGAAACTAAGGTTGTCCGAATTATTATTCAAAGCAGTAAAGTTATAACTTAGTCCGCTTGGTGGAGTGCCATCAACAAAACGGATTGGTCCACTACCAGCACCCGATATATCGTTAACATACAATGCAGTATTGTTTGGGATAGCATCCGAAATAGTAATAGTATTATTATCAGCAGGGCTAGAACCAGTATTCGTCGCTACGATTGTATATTCTGCTAATGCACCCGGGATAGCTTTTGGATTAGTCGTTCCGTTGACTGGGTCAGAAATAGTTCTAGTGGTTTTTTGTAAGCTAATACTCGGACCAGTAAGAATTGCCGTAGTCGCTGTGCTGTTATCGTTGCCATTTTGATTATCAAAATTCGTTCCATTAACACTTGCGGTGTTACTGACAGATGCTCCAGCAGCAGCTGCAACCGCTACAGTTAAAGTGATATTTGCAGTATTTGCGCCTACCGCTAAATTACCTGTTCTTGTACATGCCACGTTTTGTCCCGTATTAGAACAGGACCAACCTGTACCAGTTGCTGAAACAAAAGTTAAGCCTGTAGGGAGTGTGTCAGTGACAACAATATTACCTGGCTCTACATTAGGACCTTGATTATTTACAACGATGTTATAAGTGGCATTACTGCCCACCACAAAACTACTCGTTGCGGTCTTGGTAATGCTTAAATCTGAAACAGGCGTATTTGTAACACTGATGATTTCCATTGATAGATGTACTTGGTCACTGCCCGAACTGTAAATCGAAGTACCAGATGTTTGCCCTGCAGATAACAATGAACTGATATCATAAACATCTAAATCAACGCCATGTGAATTTGTATCTAATCCACCTAATGTACTGATTGAATTATAAATATTATTAGCGGGATTATTCGGGTCAAATAGCGATGCACCATTAAATCTTAAACCTTCGACAAAACCATTTCTAGTACCTGAGTTTCCAGCGTCACCATCCCATGTAAGATAGGCATGCCGACCATTGATAGGTGATACTGGAACCCTATAATTATCGGGTGTTAAAGTTACACTTTCACCAAAAATTAATTCAAACCCTTCGAATAGATTAACGACTCTAAAATCTTCGCTGGGATGTTCATAAATAATAACGAGTGACCATCCAGCAAAGACTGTTGCAAAGGTACAATGTGGCGCAGCTGTGTTTACTGATAAACCGCTAAAACTATATGAGCCATTTGGGCTACCTCGAGATTGTACAATTGAGGTGACATCTTCCACACCATTGAAATATTGTTCAGTTGGATCAAAGTCAGCGGTGTATTGTCTATCTGCTGTAATGGTGTTTCCTTCAAAGGTGACTGTGTAGTCTGGTGTGGTTCGGGTCGAACCTGCTTGTGTCGAAAATGTCCCAGCCCAATAGAGATGTGCTGCTTTGATAGTCGCTCCGACAGGAATTCCAGAGATACTGGCTGTATTTGTATTATTTGCTGGTAGCACTGCACATGATGCACCACCACCGCCATTAGTTTGTGTTCTTCGAGTTTGTTGGGTGCCTACAAAATTTACATTCCCTGCATAACTTTCATACAAATCAACAGGTGTATCAGCATAAGTTGAGATATTTAAAAATAAAAAAATAATGAAAGCTAAAGAAAGCTTTCTAGTCAAAAAAGGTAACATTTTTAGGGCTCGCTACGGTATTTCTTTTATTGTTTTGTGTCGCTTTATTCTTTAATTTTTTACGATACATATGCAAGTCATTTTTGATTGTATCTTGATTAAACTTATAACGAAAATCTAGATATACGCCTTCGCTGGTTTGGTTGTTATTATCAAAATCCTCGTCTTTAAATCCTTCAACGTTATAACCAAGTTCCATCCAAACGTTCTTGGTAGGATTTACGCCAACAGAAACACCAGCCACATAATCCATAGCTTTATCGTCCCAATCTCGAAGATAACCTCCGTGAACACCAACATCAACACGTTTTGTAATATCACGACGTAATTCAACAGTACCTGTATCGACGGTTGTAGTTGTTTTAACACCATTGTTTTCATCTTTGACGTGTTTGATACCGTGATGTAATCCAATTTGTGTTTTTGTGTTAATTTTGCGGTTGTAATGCATATTATGAACAATCTTCTGAGTATCATTCTCATCAACTGTAGCAAATGCATTAACACTGTCGTTGAATGTGCTAGATGATTCTGAATCAATTAAATCTAAACGAGAGAAGAATACATAATCTTTCTCTTTTGGATGCCAAGCGCTACCAAAACTCAGTTTGGTTTCTGTATCAAAATCTCCATTTTCATTTTCAGTATTGTAGTAACTTAACCTTGCACTTAAGTTTTTACCGTTATCATAATGACGGATAACGCTTGCTAAGAAATTGACTTTATCTTCAATGTCGCCATTTCTATATTCAGCACGAGTTGTCCAGCTCCAGTCCTCGTCATTGGCCCCTAAACCGACAGAGAATGCAGTGTAATCATCGCGCTCAGCACCATTTACAACAGGCTCGTCCTCATTGAAACGCAATTGTGTTTGATTACCACTGATTGTTTTTGCTTGGTCAATACTGAAATCAGCACTGATTTTATCACTCAGTTTTACTGTTTGACTTAACCCTAAGGTCGCATAGTTACGTTGGCCTTGATCAGTTCTTTCTTGGGTATATGTTGTCCTTGCCTTTGCACCTTTCCATAAGTCTTTACTTAGTCCAACTCGTGAATTATTAGTTTTAATATTGCCATTATCAGTTGTTTCATTTTCAGCAAAGATACTAAAGCCTTGAGCTAATTTTACATCGACGCCAAAGACTAATCGATCTGGACTGATTTCGCTACCATTCGTAGCAGAAATGTTCTTTTCAATATTTGTTCGTAAAGTTACCTTATCGTTTTTAGTGGTATATTTAGCACCCAACAAAACCGTGTCGCTATTCAGCGTTTTCGTTGCATCATTCTCATCAAGAAGTTCTTCTTGTGTGTGTCTATAGCCAACATTAAAATCGAACTGCTTATACTCATGCGTAAGGTTTATTTGACCTAGTCTACGTTTGTTATCATTTTCTAGATTTCTTTGTATAAGTACTTCTGAATTCAAACGTGTTTTATCATTGATTCTATAATCAATATCCGCGCCTAATTTTTCAGTACCATTCTCGCTAGCTTGTGCATCAATACCAAAATTTGATTCCTGCTTTTTCAGATAAACACGTGCTTCCATATTCTCGATTTCTTTCTCGAGTTCAATAATATATGCATTGCGTTTCTTGTATTCACTGGCATCAGTTTTTGACTGAGCTAATTCAACATGAACTTCAGTATCAGCATTAATTTGATAAGTTATATCAGTAGCAATTAGCTGGTTATCACGTTGATTATTTTGGCCTTCATGAATGAAGCTAATACCTGTTTCAAGTTTACCTTGCATTGACTTCATAGCAACCCGTCCACCAGCCGTAATCGATTCATTTGAATCTGACTCAGAGTCATAATCGACCACGATAATATTCGGATTAAACTCACTATCACGACTTGTCACAGGGAATTTAAAGAATAGGGTACCTTCTTTATAATTGATGTTGTAGTCTAGATATCTTACCAGTTGGCGTCTCACTAAAATTTTATCCGATCTAAATCTATCACGTGTTTCAATAACAATGGTTTCACTATTGGGTATGATATCGCCATTAAGTCTATATAGACCCGATGTACCGTCACCTTGAATTTCTTCGTGTTGATGATTATTGCTAGTTTTGCTGACAAAAGCTTCATAGCTAAAACGATCGCCTTGATATTCTGTTTTAATGCCATTTAATGTACGTTGATAATTAGCTAATTCGGTTATCGTCATATTGGTTTGATAGTCACCAAAAAGTGCATAAAAATTATCTTTTTCAATTTTTAGATAAAGTTTTTCAGAACTTGGTGCATCATATTGACTATTACTATTGTCAGCATAAATAGTGTAATAAGCATCTGGATCAATATTACCGTTAAGTTGGCTTCCTACCTCACGATCCTGTTTATGCGTATCATAAGCTACGGTGAGTAAATATTTACCTTTCACTTCACCTTTGGCGAAGAATGCGACTCTGCCACGCTTACTAAAATCTTCTATTTTGTTTAAATCTTTCAAAGCGCGCATGTTTCCTGAAAGTCTTTTATGCGCAAGCGTACCTTCAGCAATACCCACCATGATCCATTCTCTTAATGCAGGCTTCAACCAAGCAGTAATTTCACTAGATTTCTTAACTGAGTTAGAGTCTGTAAATTCAAGGTTTAACTTAATTTTGCCAGACTGAGTAGTGGGGTTAAGTTCGATCCAAGCGATACCGCCTTCTTCAATTTGGTACTTATATGTACCCGCTAGGGACTCATTGAGATTTCTTTCATTATCATCATTGGTGTTTTGCGTTTTAATACCGTACTTACTATTTTCAATGGTAAAGTAACCATTTGTGTTAGCGCGCATCGGGAAACCATCTTCATCTTTAATTCTAACTGCTATTACTGGCGTAGTCTTACCATCTGCAATTAATATAGAGCGATCTTCTAATAATTCAGCAGAAACAGGATGACTGGAAAAATGAATATTATGCGTTTTACGGGATATCTCTTTTCCAGATTTATCCTTGAGTACTACTAAGAGAGTATTGTTTGTAGTATTTACATCAATATCAACACCCTTCCAACGCCTCACAATAACGGTGCGTGCTTTATTGGTATGACTACCGTCATAGTTTAATGCAGGTACTTTTTTTCCATTGACGAAAACTTCAACTTTTTCTTGTGGTGAGTGTTTTACAAATATATCTGTTGATCCAATTGCAGGGATGTAATTATTTTTTGGCCATAATATATCGAAACCTTCAGGTGCTTTTTTCAAATATTTTTTATCGAAAAGTTCAAATGGATTTTGTGCTTTGGGTTTATTTAATTTGCTGTTAGTTTCTGCAACGTAACCTTCGATTTCTTTTACATGAAAATCTACATGCCATAAGTTGCCCGCTTGTAGATCAACAAAATGTGATTTAGCATCTCGGGCTCTACGCGTATTGTCATTACACAATAAAGGCTCGTAACCTGGAATGCTTTCTGTATCAAGCTGCAAGACATGTGCGCCTGGATTAACCCCTTCCATATGCCAGAAACCTTCAACATCTGTTAATACGCTTCTACCCGTTTCCATAAATATACGTGCATCGCGGAGTACTCTAGGTGGTTCTTCATCTTTACCTGATTCTGTTTTACATCCAATATAAACTCGGCCGGTAAGAATATTTTTAGATCGCATTAGGTCATCTTTAATTTCGACGCTAGCTTTTGCATCATTTGAACGCAGCGTTCCACTGGTTAGAAAAGCAGTGTTTATGGCATCACCAATTTGAACACCAGCCGAAATCTTAGTGACATATTCAAGAGTCCAGATTCCATTTTCTGGCATATTTTGCAGATCAAAAGTTAGCGATCGTCCATCAAATCTGACACCATTATTTAAGCGTTCACCGTTTAATTCTGCGGTATTAGGGATGTAGCGAAATCCTAAAGGTAGTAGATCATTGATTGTTAGTTCAGAAAGTTCAAATCCAGTATTGTTTCTAAATATTAATGAATATCTTACAAGCTCGCCAATTGATGAAATTTGTTTGTCTACAGTCTTTTCAATCTCTAGATTAGTATTAGGAATTATTAGGGCTGCAGTTGCGCTTGTGTCTGTATTATCTTCATCATCACGATAACTTACGTTTATACTTACTCCTTCAGCAATTGTAAGACTACCGTCTTGTACTTTTGTATTATTGGTATTTGTTTGAATGATACCTCTAAATACCCCAGAACTTGGAGATGTCTCGGTTAACAATAATATTTCAGTATCGTTAGTGCCGGGGATAGTTACAGTGACTTCAATCGTTTCAAGCGTATCAGAATCTACATTTTGGTCTAAATCGATAACTTCGATAATTACAGGTTCACCCGTTGTATATTGACTAGCATTAGAAATAGGTTGAGGTGTAGGCAATGAAATATTAGAGCCATTAGGTAAAGATATATTGTCTATTTCTTCAAAGTTCTTGCCGCCATTTTGGTTGGTATTAAACGATGTTGTTTGAATAATAGAATTCACACCTGAATCATTAATTCTTAAGAAATTAATCGTTGATGGTGTTCTTACTTTAACGGAAGCAGTAGCGGTTGCTGATGAGGCAAATTCACTGATTGCCTGAGCTGTATTTATGTTGTTACCAGGAACAGCACTTGTATTGACTTCAACTTTATATGAAAGTACGGTTGATGCAGATGGTGCTAATGATCCTGCATCAAATTCTAATTGGTTTCCATTGTTTGAGATTTTACCATCTGATAGTGGTGAATTATTTATTAAGCTTGAATTAGGTAAATAGCTAAAACCATTTGGAAGAGTATCCTTTATTACAAGCGGAGTAAGTTCGCGTGCCAAAGGATTAGTAACAGTTATTGTATATTCAACTTCCTCACCAGCTTGTACATTGATAGCGGTTGTAGCTTTAGTTATTAAAATAATGTCATCAATGATATTAACGGTTGCAGAGTCAGTGTTTGAGTTTGCTTTTGGATCATTCGCAGTTACTGCTGCGGTGTTTTTAAGGGTTCGTGTATTACCCTCAATGGTATTAACTGTCGCATTATAAGTAAGTTCTGTAGTTGAATTTGCTGGAATATTTCCTAAATTAAAATCTAGTTCATTTCCAACATTAGCTGTGATCGGAAGGTTATTGTATTGTGCTGAACCCGTAATAAATTCTAATCCATTAGGGAGTAAGTCAGTTACTTTTGCCCCGATCACACTGCGTGAATTATCGTTTCTTATCAATAAGGTATAAGTAATGGTATCTCCAACAGTAACTTCATTTACGTTTGACTTTTTATCTAAAATTAAAGGGTTAAGTGGTGTTACTGGTACGATAATAATGGGTGGATTAATTCTTACATTAGCTTGCGCTTGGGTTGAAGTAACGGTATCAGCTACAGCAATAGCTTTATTAGTCGCATTTCCTATCGGTGTACTTGCGCTTACATGCACTTGGTAGCTTATGTTCCAACTTGTATTTGCAGGGATATCTCCGATATTTATTGATAAGCTGCTTGCCGCGCTGGTTATTTGATTGGAATTAATATCAGCTGCATTTAATTTGGCAGTATTTGGCACATAAGTTAGCCCTGTAGGTAAGTTATCTTGAATGATAACGTTTGTTAGTACTCTAGGGTTTGGGTTAGCAACAGTTAGGTTATAGGTGATGTTATTACCAATGCTTGTAGTACTTGTATTTGCAGATTTTGTTAAAGATATATTATCAGTAGGTGTAACAACAGTGTCTCGGGTGAATTGGGCACTGTCGCTTAAATTTAAATTTACACCGTTAATCGTGTAATTTGCAGTTGCTGTATTCGTTATTACAGGCATAGCTGTAGCAGAAGCAGCTGGTAAAAATAAACAAATGAGTATTATTAATTTAAATAAAATGTGCACAAAATGACAATCGAAAACACTATTGTTTTTCAATGTCTTAGATAATTCAATATTATCTATTTTCTGTGATTTGGGGTTAATTGAGCACATTTACTTATAATTGTTAGTATTTATTTTTGGTGTCTAATTTCTTACTTATTTTTGTTATTGTTGTATAAATTGCGCTGAGCATAAATTTATACTCAGCGCATCAATCGAATACTTTTTAGTTAATAGTAGCGTCGATTGTTAATACAGCTGTTGTTGGAGTTCCTACAGTTCCAGCTGGAAGTGTAAATGAAGAACTTGAAACCGTACCAGCAGCTTCAGAACAGCCTAAAGCAGGGCTAGGAGCTACTGCATTCACAACTCCACCAGTAAAGGTACAAGATACATAAGTTAAATCACTAGGGACGATATCAGAAATAACAATGTGATCAGCTTCAGCAGCTTGGTTACTTACTGTTATCGTGTAACGAATTGTTGCATCCGGAATACGCTTAGGATTAGTAGTTCCATTGATTGGATCATCAATTACTGCTGATTCTTTTCTTACTGTTAATTCTGCAGTATTCACAACGTTTGCTACAGTTGCAGAGTGAGATGCATCTTCAGCAATATCACCTGCTGCTGAACCAGCGGCATCTGCTAATACTGTGTCTTTTGCACCAGCTGTATCTGCGCCTGTGGTTGCAGTAAGTGCAGTTGTTCCACCTGCAGTCGTTACTGCAGTTGCTAAAAGACTTACATCAGCATCATCGCCATTAGCTAGTGGTGTCCCGCCGACATCGTTTGGAGCAGTACAAACCATGCTTACAGTTGCCGTTCCATCAGGGCCTATTCTCAATGGAGAAGCAGTTGATGGAATTGGTGCAGAAGCTGCAACAGTGTCTGAAGCAGGAATAGCAGGAAGTCCACCTGTTACAGCGCTTACGCTAATAGTACAAGTGGTGGTATCAAAAACATCTCCTGTTGTTGCATTTACGTCATCAAGGCTAAAGTATTCAATGTCATTACCTTCATTAGTAACCGTAAATGAGTGAGTCGCCGTGCCATTAGGTACGATGTTTTGAGAAGTAGCTGCAGCAGTTACATCAACATCTACTTTTTTATCCACGATAAAAGATGTAGATGTACCGTTACCAGCACCAGGGGTAGTGTTACCTGCTTCAGAACTTTCAATTTCTGTTTGAGGGGTTCCACCAACGCTATAGCTAATAGATGCTGTATTATCTACACCTGTTCCTGCTGTTGTACCAGCAGCCCAAGCACTATTATTTGCAACAGTAAGTACTGCTACACTGGCTAAGGTCTTAATTATTTTCATTTTTTTCATTTCAATTTTCTCTTAGGTTTGTGTTAAAAAGATACAATCACTTTTCTTATTCGAATTTTTGATCATGTATCGGGAGTTATAGCAGGCGTGCTCGGAAAGCGACTGCTTGCTTAGTTTTCGGAGCTAAGCTTCCGAGGTATTGCCACTTAATATGGGTATAGTTAGAAGGTTTAGCTGGATAGAGTTTTCCGTCAGAACCTCTAACTTTAAGCGTGCCTGCTTGCCCATAGTGTTTCCCGCCATCGACAGAAAACAGTATTTTTGTGTTTTTGCCCTGAGCGGAATTCGGTAAGTAAACCAGATGTTTTGGAATCGGATTTACGATATTGATATTGTCGGCTGCTTGATTGCCAATGTTTTCGTAGAAAGTATTGTATTGAACAAGCTCGCCAGGTAGTACTTTTGTCGCTGGTAAAAACTGATATGTTTTCTTACCATCTTTAGTCACGACAGACATTTTTTGTACTTTAGAAGTCACC
>CALJIH010000203.1 GCA_937974135.1 uncultured Cocleimonas sp.
TAAACTAATCTTGATACACTAAAAAACAACCCCATATTCTTATGCAGGATTTTTATTTAAACTCTGCAATAAAATACAATAATTAGTCTCTAACAATATTAGAAAGGAACTTGATATGACACACGCATTACCAGATTTACCCTATGCACATAACGCATTAGAGCCATACATTTCAGCTGAGACGCTTGAGTTTCATCACGACAAGCACCACAACGCTTACGTAACAAACCTAAACAACATGATTGAAGGCACTGAGTTTGCTGATAAGTCATTAGAAGAGATCGTAACTTCTGCTCCTGCTGGTGGCGTTTTCAATAATGCAGCACAAGTTTGGAATCACACGTTCTACTTTAACTGCATGGGCCCAAATGCAGGTGGCGCACCTACAGGTAAAGTAGCAGATGCAATTGATGCTGCGTTTGGTTCTTTCGATGATTTTAAAGAGAAGTTTTCAGCTTCTGCAGTAGGTAACTTTGGTTCAGGTTGGACGTGGTTAGTACAAAACAGCGATGGTTCAGTTGCGATTCAAAACACAACTGCTGCTGGATGTCCGTTAACCGATGGCGTAACACCAATCATGACAATCGATGTTTGGGAGCATGCTTACTACGTAGATAAGCGCAATGCCCGACCAGCTTACGTTGCCGATTTCTGGAACTTAGTAAATTGGGATTTTGTAAATTCAAACATGAGTTAAATCAAAACCACCAAAAGTTTCAAAAGCCGGCTTTAATTAAGTCGGCTTTTTTTTGCCAATGGAAAATAGATTTGTTCTTTATGGAAGCGCTATAGCTGAAAAGCAAACACTTCCAATAAATTGACAAACCTGTAAAAAGCGAGCAATATTGCTCGTTTTTCCGCAAATTGGTGACTTTTAAGTCGCCTTTTTTCGTTTAAGTTTGACGGCTTTAATAGATTATTTTCAAAAGCAGTCAAATTAGTTTAGAGGGTAGTATTGTGTCAGATTCATTAATGTCAACGTATGGACGGTTGCCGGTTTCATTTGAACGTGGCGAAGGTCCTTATCTTTTTGATAAAAATGGCGATAAATACCTAGATGCATTAGCAGGTATAGCTGTGTGTAGTTTGGGTCATGCAAACCCACGCATTGCGGATGTGATTGCTGAGCAGGCCCGAACACTGTTGCATACCTCTAATGTTTATGGCATTCCTTATCAACAAGAATTAGGTGCCAAACTGTGTGAATTATCCGGCATGGATAAAGTGTTTTTCGGTAATTCTGGTGCTGAAGCAAATGAAGCTTCGATTAAGTTAGCGCGTTTATACGGCAAGAAAAAAGGCATCGAACGTCCCAAGATTATTGTTATGTCTGGCAGTTTTCATGGACGAACTTTAGCAACCTTATCAGCAACGGGCAGTCGAAAAGTCCAAGCAGGGTTTTCGCCCTTGGTTGAAGGTTTTGTGCGTGTTGATTACAACGATATAGAAGCAATCCAGAAAATTGCGAAAAATAACACCGATATTTCAGCTGTTTTAGTTGAGCCGGTTATTGGTGAAGGTGGAATTGTTGTTCCTGATATGTGTTACCTGTGTAAGATTCGTGAAATCTGTGACGATAATGATTGGTTAATGATGCTGGATGAAATTCAAACTGGTATCGGCAGAACCGGTGAAATGTTTGCTTTCAAACACAAAAAAATCACTCCTGATGTTATGTCACTTGCCAAAGCTTTAGGTAATGGTGTGCCGATTGGCGCATGTTTAGCTGCGGGAAAAGCAGCAGAAATTTTATCCCCAGGTACTCACGGTTCAACCTTTGGTGGCAACCCGTTTGTTACACGCGTGGCGTTAGAAGTACTGAACATCATCGAAGAGCAAAACCTCACTGAGAATGCGAAGAACATGGGCGAATACATGTTAGAGCAATTTGAAAAAGAGTTTGCAGATGTCGAGGAGGTGAAAGAGATACGCGGACTGGGTCTAATGATGGGTATCGAGTTAGATCGAGACTGTGGCGAATTAGTTAAAGCTGCGCTTGATAACAAATTATTGATCAATGTGACAGCAGGCAAAGTGATCCGATTATTGCCACCGATTATTATCAACCAAGAGCAAGCTGACGAAATCGTTAGAATAGTCGTGAAGATAACGAAAGAATTTCTTTCAACTTAAGTTTCAAACTAAAACTTTTGATCAGTTGTTAACCCAAACAACTGATCAAATAAAGAACCAAAGGAAAAGGTAAAAGCTATGTCTTTTTCAAATGAAGAAGCGAGAAAAAGAGCAAAGATACAAGCTCAAAAAGAACCCAGACATTTTCTGACACTTATGGATTTCTCATCTGATGAGTTGACGCAATTAATCGCGCGCGCTATTGAGATGAAAAAACATTGGAAGAACTTTGAAATATACGAGCCACTAAGCAATATGAGCTTGGCAATGATTTTCGATAAATCTTCGACCCGTACTCGCGTCTCATTTGAATCTGGTATGAATCAGTTAGGTGGACATAGCATGTTTCTTTCTTCACGCGATACTCAATTAGGTCGTGGTGAACCCATTGAAGACAGTGCCCGCGTTATATCTAGCATGGTCGATATCGTGATGATTCGAACCTTTGGCCATGACATCGTCGAGAAGTTTGCAGAATACTCCAGCGTACCTGTTATTAATGCGTTAACGGATGATTATCATCCGTGTCAGCTACTAGCCGATATGATGACGTACGTTGAATACCGCGGCAGTATTTCTGGCAAGACTGCTACTTACGTGGGTGATGGAAATAATATGTGTCATTCGTGGATGAACGCTGCTCGTCAGTTTAACTTCCATCTCAATATTGCATCACCTAAAGGCTATGAACCGAATGCGGCTTTATTGGAAGAATGTGAAGACCACGTTACTCTTTTTAATAATGTAGAAGATGCGGTGACGGGTTCTGATCTTGTGACTACGGATGTGTGGGCGAGTATGGGACAGGAAGAAGAACAGAAGATTCGTGAGAGGGATTTCAAGGAATTCATGGTGAATTCTGCTGTCATGGCAAAGGCCGATGAAAAAGCAGTCTTTATGCATTGTCTACCAGCGCACCGCGAGGAAGAAGTCAGTGCTGCAGTCATCGATGGCCCTCAAAGTGTGGTTTGGGATGAAGCTGAAAACCGTTTACATGCACAAAAAGCGTTATTGGAAGCACTTGTGATCGGCTTACCAAATTCATTAGATGTTCAAGATAGTTTTTCATAATGGCATCGGATTCAACGCTACACGCGAAAGAAACAGCGCTACGTCGTACTTTCGCGATTATCTCTCATCCTGATGCGGGTAAAACCACCATCACTGAAAAACTCTTGTTATTCGGCGGTGCGATTCAATTAGCAGGATCGGTGAAAGGACGAAAAGCCGCACGCCATGCGACATCCGATTGGATGGCGATGGAAAAAGAGCGTGGCATTTCGGTGACTTCATCGGTAATGCAGTTTCCTTATAAACTCAATAAGGAACATCCTTCTGACCCAGATCCTATTATCAACTTACTGGATACACCAGGCCATGAGGATTTCTCGGAAGATACTTATCGTACTTTAACCGCAGTTGATTCGGCGTTAATGGTAATTGATGTTGCCAAAGGTGTAGAGGATAGAACCATTAAACTGATGGATGTGTGTCGTCTACGTGATACACCGATCATGACGTTTATTAATAAGCTTGATCGTGAAGGCCGCGATCCGATAGATCTTCTTGATGAAGTAGAAAGTGTTCTAAAAATACAATGTGCGCCTGTTACTTGGCCCATTGGTATGGGTAAACGTTTAAAAGGTGTTTATCATATTCATAATGATGCAGTGCATCTGTATGACCCAAATCATGACGGAAAAATTTTAGAAGGCGAAGTTATTCAAGGTATTGATAATCATCGTCTGGATGAATTATTGGGTACACAAGCGGAAGAGCTTCGCGAAGAAATTGAACTAGTACAAGGTGCTAGTAATGCTTTCGATAAAGAGCAGTATTTAGCGGGTAAGTTAACGCCAGTATTTTTTGGCTCTGCGGTTAATAATTTCGGTGTTGCAGAACTTTTAGCCGACTTCGTAACTCACGCCCCTGCCCCACAACCACGAGCCACGACAGAACGTGAAGTATCTCCTCTTGAAGAAAAATTCAGTGGTTTTGTATTTAAAATTCAAGCCAATATGGATCCACAGCATCGTGACCGCATTGCATTCATGCGGATCTGTTCGGGTAGTTTCAAAAAGGGCATGAAATTGAATCATGTGCGCATTAAGAAAGAAGTGAAGATTCCTGATGCGCTGACTTTCTTAGCAGCAGATAGAGGTCATGTTGACGCGGCTTATCCTGGCGATATCATTGGTATTCATAATCACGGTACGATTCGCATTGGTGATACCTTCTCTGAAGGTGAGAATTTATTTTTTACGGGCATACCTAGTTTTGCACCTGAACTATTTCGTCGCGCTCAACTAAAAGATCCGCTAAAGATGAAGCAGTTGCAAAAAGGCTTGGAGCAATTATGTGAAGAAGGCGCAACACAGTTATTTAGGCCGTTTAAAAATAACGATCTTATTCTTGGCGCGGTTGGTGTTTTACAATTTGATGTCGTTGCGCAACGCTTAAAAGACGAATATAAAGTGGATTGTCAGTTTGAAGGGGTTGCCGTGCAAACAGCTCGTTGGATTCATTGCGAAGATGATGCGATGTTGACGCAATTCAAAAATAAAGCTGAAGCTAATTTATCTTATGATCATGCTGGTGAGTTGGTATACATTGCACCAACACGCGTGAATCTACAAATGGCTACTGAGAAATGGCCTGATATTGAGTTCTTATCAACCCGAGAACACGGCTCTTATTAAAGCAACAATTAAAAACTAAGGTTTTAAATACCAAAAACATCAAAAAGTAGGTGCCTTCTTGACTCCCTAGGAGTCAAGAAGGGTGAGATAAATTTTCGTGAGGAAATATCGAGGAGGGTTATAACAAAGTACGGAATTATATTTAAAACACACCCCCCTACTTTTGAGAGTTTTTAACTATCTCTTAGGTCTATTAGATTGTTTTTCCCTAACTTTAACGGGTTTAGGACGGCGAAGTCCTAGTAAAATCATCAATGGCATTATCAAGTAACCAAATGATCCACCGCCGCCGCTACTAGTGTCATCATTTCCACTAAGATCATTAGTTGGACCTTGACCAAGATTATCAGTTGGATCTGTAGGTGTGGTCGGCTCTGTTGGAGTAGATGGTTCCGTTGGAGTTGTAGGCTCTGTTGGAGTCGTTGGAGTCGTTGGAGTCGTCGGAGTCGTCGGAGTCGTTGGAGTCGTTGGAGTCGTTGGCTCTGTCACAGGTGCAGCCGTTACATTCACTGTTCGTGTTGCAGTTCTGCTATTCCCCGCTGCATCAACAGCCGTATAGGTAATGGTATAGGTACCAACTGTATTGGTATTTACTGTTCCACTACTTGTTACAGTGACTGTTCCATCAACATTATCAATGGCAGTGGCACCTGCATCTAAATAGTTAGTGCCTTCAACGATATTAACAGTACTCGTTCCGTTCAACGTAATTACCGGTGCAATAGTATCCGCTAGAGGTGCTGCAGTTACATTCACTGTTCTTGTCGCAGTTTCGCTATTTCCGGCTGCATCAACAGCACTGTAAGTAATTGTGTAAACACCAACCGAGTTGGTATCTACTGTACCACTGCTAGTTGCAGTTATTGTTCCATCGACATTATCAGTGGCAGTGGCTCCTGCATCTGAATAGGCAGATCCTTCCACGACATTAGCAGGGTTAGCACCGAGTATTGTAATCACTGGTTTAGTAGTATCACTAGATGCAGCACCTTGTTGAACGATAATATTCCCAGAAGAAATATTAAAGAATGAATTATCACTACAACCAACAAATATTCTTGCATTTGACATAGTTGGTGTTGAGCTTGGAACAACAAAAGTCTGTGTAGCATCATTTGGAGTTGATGCTAACAACATGTTCTTAGTACCATTTTCACGGATCAATTGAATATCAACATTACTACAATTAATGGGTGCAACATTAGTATTGGCTGGATCCCAAACAACTTCTATCGATTGATTAGTGGTAATTGTTTGTCCTGAATCGTGAGAAATTACTCTAAATTGACTATTCGTATTTGTCACGTTTATCAATTTTTTATCCGTTGCAACACCACTGTTTCTAACGACATAGGCAAAATTTAACTCACGTGTCGTGGTTGGCAGAATTTCACCTTTGGTGCTTGTTCCTGCAAACAAATTAGCAAGGCTTGGGATATATCTATCCTGCTCTGAGCTTGGAATATTATGTCGAATAATTGCATTATCGCCCGTATCCACATCTACCGCAGATGCTGAGCCAATATCAATTTGATCCCATGAAGATGTTCCTCCTGACGCGGTACCATCTAATAAGAAAGGTGTGTTAGCAGGTATTCTTATGTCTGATCCTGCGTTAGCCGTTGGTATTGAACCTCCAGAAGGTGCAGTACCACAACTTGCTCCAGCACCAGATCTTGTATAGCTATTGATCTGACTTATGCTGGCAAAATGGAAGAAATCATCCCGAGGATTTTCTAATAGATTATCACTACCGCACAAGCCTGAATAAGCCATAATTGAACTACCGCTACCAGGCTCAACAGCTACAGCCGCTGATCTTCCACTGCTACAATTTGCACCTTGGTTACTGTTAAAACTATGATTTGCGCCTAATTGATGACCTAACTCATGAGCAAATAAAACAAGATCAAACGTAGAACCAGTAGGGTTAGATGAAGTAGTTGCACCAGCAGCCTTAAGTCCTTTTAAAAGACCCAAGTTTGAAGTATTTACGTCGTTTCGACAAGCTACACCTAAAAATGCAACTCCAGAACCTCCTCCTAAAGAGCTGTGTGACAATACGTGACCAATATCAAAAGTACCTAATAAATTTTGGTCCGAGACATAATCACCGTTCTCACGCATTAATGTGTTTGGGTTATTGGGGTTCGAGAAAGGATCAGTTGCGCTATCTGTAAAAATTAAATTAGGAGCATCTATCAATTGTAAAGATACGCCGAGGTCTCTATTAAAGATTGGATTAATTCGATTCACCGAAGTGACCATGGAAGAACGCGCACCGGCGGTTCCACCTTGGTTTAAGGTATATTCTGCGGTGCCCGTTAAAGCTAAGCGATATGTTTTTGTACCTCTTGCAGAAATGTTCGGAAACTCAGCATCATTTAATGCTCTAGATCCAGTTTTGGTTGTAAAGTCAGGTCTTGATGCAAAACTTAGTCCTGATAAATGATTGTGTTGATCATGGTCATCATGCAGCGCACAATTTAAAGCCGTTTCAAATGAGTCATGGTTTGCATTTTTACTGAAACTTTTATAAACATCACCCGCTTGTTCTTTGTCAGGATCAATAAAAACAGTATCGCCATCAGGCATCATTAACATCCCGCTAAAACCATGGGAAGTGAAATCTATAACACCTTTGATATCTGGATCATCTACACCAGTCACATTCCAAGTTTTTAAATCAGGATAAGATTCAGCCATCTCATCTGAGATAACTTGTGATGACGTTGCGTACACTGCTAAAAATGAACCATCTGGTAAAGGCAGACTAATCTCAATATTAGATTTTTCTGGGGATAATGATTTAGCGGAAAAACTTTCATTAACAGGGGTTATTAAACGATTTTTTAAAGTAGATTCATCTAACAAAAGACGTCTATGTTTTAGTGCTTTATGTGGGCTAATCAATTCGTTTATGCTTTTAGCACTTTGGCCTATATCTTGCCAAACTGAATGTTTATTTGATTCTGCATTTACTCCAACACAGCCGAGAATACTAATAGCTAAGACAAGTTTTTTCATTATTATATTTTTTATAGTTTTATATAAAGCCTAATCTGCAGACATATACACAGTAACTTTGTGCTATTTTTATAGTTTATTACAACAGAGTTTTTGCGCTACAAAACTAGAATTTATGGTTCAAAGGGATGTGTAGTATTGCATGCTGAAACTGAACGTCAGCTAAACGAAGCCTGTTTTCAGACTGAAATCAGACTAAAGGCAGGTAGAAAATTTAGTCAAAAATTTTTAATTTCATGAGTTATTTGCAGTACGATTTCATTAAGGTGTTGAATTCGCTCATGTATCTCAACATCTCTTGCCTATATCGAATATGATTCTTTCCGTATAAAGCGTCACCCATCCCTTCAACTGCTTTTGTTTTACAATTGATAATTTGCGCTTGAGGCTCGACTAAACCCGGAATTGAACGGCTCGCACCTCTATTAGCGGCAACTGCCAAAAAATATATATCATTTGTACGAAGTGCTGTATTGACCTCAGTAGCGGGGTCCTTGCTTTTCAACTCTTCAAGTTTTTGCGCATAATATGCCTCACGTTCTTGTTTTATTTTTTCGACAGAAAATCTGTCACCAAATTTTGATTTAACAGGTTTTGCATTTGAATTGCTTGCCTCATTTACCGCTGGAGTAGTACACGCTTGAGCTGAAATCAGAAAAGGGATTATAAAAATACATGACTTAGCTGTATTTTTATAAGGCTTTAGCACTTTTACAAGCCTACGGGTATTTTTTCTTAAGAAAATCAATATTAAGCTAATAAACAACATCTTTAGATTAAATGAACCACCACCTCCTGAACTAGAACCACCGTCGTCTGAACTTGTCCCTCCGCCCACTTGATCAAGAATTGTTACACGACCACTAGACACATTAAAAAAGTTACTGGTGTTACACGACACTATAATACGCCCATTATTAATAGCAGGTGCATCTGCAGGAATGGTAATTTCTTCACGACCATCATTTGCTGTTGTAGTTATATCAAAACCCTGACCATCAGAGGTTACAACGCCTATATCTACATTTGCACATGAAATTGGGGAAGCATTTGTACCCGCAATATTCCAACGAATATTGACAGTATCTTGGCGTCCGAAACTTTGACTATTTGTTTGAGAGGTTACGCTAAAAGATTCGCCTGTATCAAATACTTGATATTCAACCAAATCAAACTCTACTCCGCCATTTCCATCGCGAACGGTCACGGCCATATTGATATCGCGATTAGTCACAGGTAATAACTCACCTGCTGATGTGGTACTCGAAAACAAATCACTTAATCTTGGGATGAATCTAATATTCTCATTAGCCAGCGGGCGTGAGCGGAACAGTGCATTATCCCCCGAATCTATATTTAAATTTGTTAACGTACCGGCATCTGTTTGTTCCCAACTGTAGGTTAAATCATCATTATCAGTATCAGCACCATTTGCTTCAAATACTAACGGTGTTCTGGCAGGAACGACCATATCAGCACCAGCATTAACCGTTGGGTTTTCATTTGTTGTCGAAGTTCTTATACCACAACTACTTCCACTACCTGTTCGCGTCAACGTTGTTATTTGATCAATTGAGACGACATGAAATTGTGGATCAACATTGTTTTGGATATTATTCACACCACAAATCCCTGGGTACGCCATAATAGTCGTTCCACTTCCTGGTTCTACCGCTGTAATTCCTGTGCGTTGATTACTTGCAACACAGTTACTATTAAACGTATGTGTTGCACCGACTTGATGCCCTAATTCATGAGCAACAAAATCCAAATCGAACGCAAGTCCTACAGGACTAGAAATTCCTGTAGCGCCAAATGCTTTCTCATCGTTATCACAAACACCACCAACAACAGCTAAACCACCCACATTACCTTCACCAAAAACATGACCAATATCGTACCTACTTTTACTAAGCACGCCATCCGCGCTTAGGTTTTGATTGTTCTCTATGATTAATAAAGTCGCATTAGAGTTTGTGTACGGGTCGGTATTGGGATTTAAGTAGATCAAATCAGCTTGCTCATCGACTAACTCAAATTGAATAGCAAAATCACGTCGATAAATCTGATTCACTCGGTTAATTGTTGTGGCTATTGCACTCAAAGTTGAAGCAACCGTACCACCGTGAAACTGTGAGTATTCACCTGTCGTAGCAACTGCTAAGCGATAAGTAATTAAATCGGAAGAAGGGCGAGCTAATAAATTTCCTTTTGCCGCGAAACTAAAATGTTTATGCTGATCATGAGCGCCACAGCTGAATTCTCTGTTAAAGTTATCCTCATTTTCTTTTTGACTGAAACTCATATATCGAGCTTGAGCAGAGACTTCATTTAAATCATTATCTTCAAAATCGGGTTCTATGAAAACTCTATCACCATCAGGCATAAACAACATGCCATGAAACCCTTTATGATTTAAATCTATTGTTCCTGTAATGTTCTTTGAAACGCCTTTCACATTCCAAGTTTTTATCTGTGGAAATTGCTTTGCTAAAGATTCTGACATTACTGAATTTGGTGTCATTTCAACGACGACATCTGAGCCATCAGGGAGTGGCAGCGTAATCGTATGATTATCAATTGAACTTTTTGCCGCAACATTATCCATAGAATTTACAAGCGCGTTAAAATTCAACTCGTTGAATTCAAGCATTCTCACAGCTAATGGCGTGGCCGTTCCCTTAGACAATACTTGTTTCGTGGTTTGTGTTTGCTCATCTAAATTTTTCCATAAGGGAATCTTTTCTGTAGCAAAAACACTCTTCATAGATAAAAAAACAAAGCACAAAATAAATAAAAAAGTGTGTGAGTTTTTTGATGTTATTTTCATTTATTTGAACCTTAATTTTTTAAAAATTGCCCAGTTAGAATTTAAAATTAATTATTGATACCACGTAACTTACTACTATTCGATCAAAAACGCATGTTCTGTATAAATTCTATTGGTGTTTCTAAATTACAAAAACTCAATATGATTCAACCGAGCGTAACTAAGACAACAGCTATAGCTGGCTCAAAGGATAAGATTTTGTAAAAACTGCATAAAAGTGGGAGGGTGTCTTTTAAGTATATTATTATCCACTTTATGTATTAATTAAGACTGAATAATGATTAAAAGTTCAAAAAATATCTTCTCACAAAAAGAATAAGAAACAGCCCCATGAGAAAGTCAAATATGCCACCGCCGCTTCTCTCTGGTGATACGGTGCTAACCACAGGGCTACTAACTACTTGAGCCGAATTTAATGGCAAATCTTTTAAATTAGTTTCTGGTAGATCTTCATTGTTGTATTCGATGCTCACCGAATTATCAGATTCAGTTACAAAGAAGTTTCTAAATGAGACAGCAAAAAAGATATTGTCTGAACATTCCAGCTTGAAACGGCCTTGAGTAGAAGTAGGAATATCAACAGGTATTGTCACTGATGTTTCACCATTATTCGGTACATTAGTAGCCATTGGATAATTAAAATTGTTACCGCCA
>CALJIH010000204.1 GCA_937974135.1 uncultured Cocleimonas sp.
TTTTTGGCATCAGCCGTGATTAGCTTTTTACTAGGAATAATAAGGTAAGCATAGGCTTTATGATGTGAGCGTCCAACACGACCACGAATTTGGTGCAATTGGGCCAAGCCAAGTTTATCTGCACGATTAATGATAATGGTATTAGCGGTTGGCACATCAATGCCACTTTCGATAATGGTAGTAGCCACTAACACTTGAAAACGCTGGTGATAAAAATCACGCATGATGCTTTCAAGTTCGCCCTCAGGCATTTGCCCATGGGCAAAGCGAATTTTAGTGTCAGGTAAGATAGCTTCCAAATCATCCGTCATTTTCTGGATGGTTTTGACTTCATTATGCAATACATACACTTGTCCACCACGCGCCAATTCGCGTGCACAGGCTTCTTGAATCAGTGCCTTATCCCACTCGTGGACAAAGGTCTTAATCGAATGTCGTTGCGTGGGAGGGGTCGCGATTATAGATAAATCTCGTAGCCCAGATAAGGACATATTTAAGGTGCGCGGAATAGGGGTTGCAGTTAGGGTTAGCATGTCCACATTGGAACGCATTTTCTTCAGTTGCTCTTTATGTCGAACCCCAAAGCGGTGTTCTTCATCGACAATTACTAAACCCAAGTCTTTAAATTCAATATCTTTTTGTAGTAGTTTGTGAGTACCGATAACAATATCGAGATTGCCCGATTTCATTTGCTCAAGGGTCTCTCGTGTCTCTTTTGCGGTTTTGAAACGTGATAAAGAGCCTATTTTGAATGGCCAGTCAGCAAATCGATCTCTAAAGTTTTTCGCATGTTGTTGCACCAATAATGTGGTTGGTGCAATCATCGCCACTTGTTTGCCGGCATTTGCTGCAACAAAGGTTGCCCGCATCGCAACTTCTGTTTTGCCGAAGCCAACATCACCACAGGTAACACGATCCATCGGTTGAGTAGAGATCATGTCTTTAATCACAGTGCCGATGGCTAAAGCTTGGTCAGGGGTTTCCTCAAATGGGAAGGTATCTGCAAAAGCCAAGTATTCAAGCTCATTGAATTCAAATGCGTGACCTTTTTGTGCGGCTCTACGTGCATGTATTTCAAGGAGTTCAGCAGCAATGTCATGTGCTTTTTGTGCGGCTTTCTTACGTACTTTATCCCAGTGCTCGGTACCCAAGGTATGCAAAGGCGCATGTTCAGCACTAACGCCGGTATAGCGGCTGATTAAATGTAGTGAGGCAACTGGTACATAGAGTTTATCGCCCTTGGCGTAGGTGAGTAAGATGAATTCTTGTTCAATACCCCCTGCGGTAATCATTTCCATTCCTTGGTAGCGACCCACACCATGCTCTTCGTGAACAACTGGGTCTCCCGCACTTAAATCGGTGAGATTGCGAATGATGGTATCAGCATCACGCGTGGGTTTCTGTCTGCGGCGTTTTTGCTGTACTTGTTGCTGTCCAAACAATGAGGCTTCAGGGATTATCGCAAAAGAGCCTAGTTCTTGGTCTGTCCAAAAACCTTGTTCGATTGGTGCTACGGTCAGGGCAATCTGCGCATCAGAATCGATAAAATCTTGCCAGCTATCTACTTGTGATACGTTAAATCGATTATCTCTGAGTAAACCCATGAGATTTTCACGCCTACCTGCTGAATCTGCAGTAAAAAGAATTCTGCCTTTAGTGTGGTCTTCCGAATTACCATGAAATTGCTGTAAAAATTGAGTTAACAAAATCAGTGGCGTCTCTGAACGTCCTTGAATCATCAACGATGGTAAAAACTGCACAGGATAATTAAACGATGTCTCTGATTTGGGCTGCTCAAAACTATTTGTGTCTATGCGACGATATTGATCGAATCGCTGATTTAGTTCATCACTGCTAAGAAATAACACTTTTGGCTCTAATAATGGCCGCTCAATATCATGGCGTCGCTGTTCGTATCTATCATCAATTAACTTACTAAATGTTTCAGTCGATGCTTTGGTGCTATCCGTATTGATTAATAATGTTTTTTCAGGAAAGTAATCAAAAAGGGTGGCAGTTTTGTCAAAAAATAATGGCAGGTAATATTCAATACCCGAAGGTGCATTACCATTGGTGACATTGTCATAAATTTGACTGCGCGCTAAATCTCCGCCTACTTTTTGACTGTAATTTTCACGAAACTTTTCGATACCTGGTTTATTCAGAGGAAACTCATGCGCTGGCAGTAATTGAATGCGGTCAATTTTTTCGATAGTGCGCTGATCTTCAGGATTAAAACTACGAATCGTTTCAATTTCATCATCAAATAAATCGATGCGAAAAGGTTTGTCATTTCCCATAGGAAATAAATCGATCAGGGAACCACGCGTACTGTATTCACCATGTTCCATAACTTGGGTGACATTACGATAGCCAGATTCTTCAAGTTGAGTACGAAATACTTCAATATCTAGTTTGTCACCTTGTTTAAAAAATAGCGTATTGGCACGCACATAATCTACGGGTGCGAGCCTTTGCATTAAAGTGGCAACCGGAACAATCAGCACACCTTGTTGAATAGTGTGTAATTGGCTTAAGGTTTTTAAACGATCGGAAATTAAATCTTCATGTGGAGAAAATACATCGTAGGGAAGTGTTTCCCAGTCAGGAAAAATGTGTACTTCGCGTTTATTGCTTGCTTTTAAATCATTGCCTAAAAAGAAGTTAACATTATCTTTAATATTGTAAGCTGTTTGACTATCCGCGGTCACTACAACGATTAAACCTTGATATTCCCTAGCAGTATTTGCTATCAATAAATCTTGCGCGCAACC
>CALJIH010000205.1 GCA_937974135.1 uncultured Cocleimonas sp.
TGTAACATAATGAAAAATAAAAGACCTCTCTCCTACTCACTAATAAGCATTGTTTTTATACTATTAACTACATTTAATGCAAATGCGTTGCAAATGAATCCATTGTCATTGGTATTAAAACCTTCTGGTGGTGGAGCTAAACAATCTGTCACGGTTTCAAATGAGAGTAATGAGCCAATTGCTGTTCAGTTAAGCGTTACTACTCGTCAACAAGTGAATAATAAAGAAATCAGAAAACCTGCTGATCACGAATTTAATATTTACCCGCCACAAATGATTATACCACCACGCTCTACACAAAAAGTTAGAGTTGAATGGTTAGGTGCTGGTCAATTGCCTCGCGAAAAAGCATATCGCCTAATCGCGGAACAAGTTTTTGTTTCTTTAGATAATAAAAACCAGACTGGGGTAAAAATGCTAATGACATTAATTGGTGCGTTATATGTTCAACCTAATGGTATGAAGAGTAATTTAAAAGTCACTAATGTAAAACGTCATGGTAATCAACTTGCGGTAACAGTTGCGAATAGTGGTAATCGTCATCGTTTGATGAAGTTTGCAACTTTAATTTTGCAAAACGGTGCTCAAACTATATCGATCAAAGGTAAGCAGTTGCTAGGTCTTGATGGAAATAATGTGCTAAGTGGCGCTACAAAACGGTTTTTTATACCGCTACCAAAAGGTTTTAGAGACGGCCCATGGAAGGCACAACTAAAAATTCCTCAATAGAAATGCTATAGAACCAAGGAATTAATTCACGGTTTGGGCTTCGTGGATTATTAATTATGGGGATGATTAATAATAAAATAAGTAAAAAGATTATCTATTCTTTAGGTAGCCTTTTTGTGTTTACGTCTCTTTCTATTTCCAATTTTGTATATGCTGATGGTAAATCAGATATTGCTGAATTAGAGGCGTTTTATCATCAAGTTTTTAATGAAAAATCCGATAATAATACAAATAAAGTAAAAAACTCTCTCCATTCAAAGGCTATTACAGCCAAATCAAAAAACACAAATAAAGTAAACAAAGCTGTATCTATACCTGCTAACAAGCAACAAACTGACAATAAAGACCCAGAACTTGTTGCATTTTATGAGATGGTATTTGGTAAACCAGCTGCTTCTGACCCTAATTTAGGGAAAAAGCTTAATAATTCAGTAGAAACCTACAAAATTTCGAAAAATGAACATAAATCGAAAAAAAATAAGAAAGAACTTAAGATTCATTCAAAAAATGTAACAAAAAAAGATAGTTTAAAGGTATTAAAAGAAACTAAACCTATTGTTAAATCAAACAAAGATATTGTTGAAGTTAGTGTTACACAAGAAAAGCTTGATGCTCCTTCAAATGTTACTGAATCACAAACCAAAAACTTTATTTCAAGTAATCAGTCTAAAGTAACTTTAAACGAGGAACCAATACCAATAGAAAGTAGTAATAAAGATGAGTCTGAGAATAATGGAAAACGAGACAATAATCACTCTACCACACAAACCAAAGTTACAGACACTGCCACACTTTTTGAAAGAGCATTTGGCAAGAAAAAAGTAAAACCAGATTCTTCTTCAACCGATGAAGCTCCTAATAAGAATGATATGGCTTCCCTTTTTGCTAAGGCATTTGGCAAGAAAAGTGCAATAGCAGTACCGTCTACAGTAAAAGTAGATGTTAGAGTAAACGCTAATACCATAGGTGAAGCAGAACTGTTTAGTAACTCTTTGGGAGATTTTGATCAAATAAACACGCTACATTTATTAGATATTCTAAAAGATGCACTTAAAGAGCATGTTTTTAATAGGATTAAGCAGCAATTAATAAATAGTAAAAAAACTCCCATTAACACTTTAGATAAACAGGGAATATCTGCAATTTATAACCCTACTAATTTAAGTCTAGATATAGAAATAAAACCAGAATTAAGAAAGCCACTTATTCTATCGCTTAGAAATAAGAAAAAAGCTTCAGTCAGAGAAGAAAATAAAGTAGAGGCAGAGAAAATCAGTGGTTATTTAAATGCTTTTACTAATGTTGGATTAAATTCTATTGGTGATGATGTCGACCTAAAATTGCGTCTTGAAGGTAGTTTAAATATTAATGGGTTTGTATTAGAGAGTACTGGCGATTATCGTAATGAAGAGTTTGATTTGGGTCGAACCACATTAACGTATGATAAACCAGAAAAATTACGACGTTTTGCCTTAGGTAACATTTCTACAGGAAATAGAAATTTTCAAAATAATCTAGAATTAGATGGAATACGCGTAAGTAAAGAGTTCTTTTTAGATCCCGATTTGCAAATTTCTCCTAGAGCAAATGAGTCTTTGCAGTTAGATACTGACTCTGAAGTAGAATTATATATTAATAATCAATTAATTAGGCGGTTTTACTTAAACGCTGGTGTTTATGCACTGCAAGATATAGGTTTGTATAATGGTGCGAATAATATTCGTATTAGAATTAAAGATGAATTTGGAAAAGTTACAATAAAGAAAAGTGAGCAATATTACGATTCACATTTACTCAAGCCTGGGCTGTCTCTATATGCATTCTCAGTAGGATATTTAAGTAATCGACAAACAAATTCTAATAGTAGCCTAGAGAAGACGCCAATTTTCAGTGGTTATTATCAAAAAGGACTAAGCAAAGACTTGACCTTAAGCCTTGATGCCCAACTAAGCACAGAAAATTATCTATTAGGTGCAGAAACAATAAGTTCTACCCCAATCGGATCATTAAGAAGCAGTATTGCAATCAGTGGAGGTAAAGAACTAGATACTGGTTATGCTACAAGTTTTGAATTTAAACCGAATAAAAAGCATGAACAAATTAGTTTAGATACTTTAAGGCAAGACTTGCTGGGTCTGGATACTCGTTCAAGAGGTTTTATTAGTAGTTGGTCTATTACAGGAGAGTATCGAAGTGAAGATTTCTCTGAATTTAATGAAGTTAATCCAAATGTAAATGAAACATCTCAAACTATAGATGGTGTTAACTTTGGAAACAGGGTATTTAACAATAATCAATTTAGAGGAAATCTACAGACAAACTTTAGTTTAAATATTAGTGAAAATTGGCGAGGGAATCTAAGTCTTGGTGCAGCAGATTATTATGATGCAGATATGAGCTATTACGCTAATCTTTCTGCAACAAAACGTTTTGATAATGGCATGCGACTAAGTTTAGGTACTCGCTATGATACTGAGGACGAATTTTCGATGAATTTACAGTTTTCAATTCCTCTTGTTCGAAAAAAGGGTAAAAAGAGGATTGATCTAGATGTTTTAGCAGATTCAAGAGATAGCGCATATGAAACAAAATTGAGTGTAAAACCTACAAGTCTAGTCGGGAAAAATAGTTTGGCTGGATCTTTAGAGCACTTTCAAGATAATGATTCGAAACAACAATTATTAGACATTCAATATAGAAATAACTTATTTGAAAGTAAACTGACGGCACGTAATAGATCAACCAACGGATCTAATAAAAATAACCAGCAACTAAATCTCGGAATTAATACTGCAATAGCCTGTGTAGGTGGAGCTTGCTCTACCTCTTACCCTATAAATGATAGTTTTGCTTTAGTATCAGGGCCTAGTAATCAAACAAATCCAATTGCGTTAAGTAATAATGGATTACGATTTAAATACTCTGATGGCAACGATACTGGTTTGCCTGATAGTTACTCCGCATTAATAACTGGAAAAAATAAAAAAGCAGTGGTTCGTTTAGAATCATATCGTTCTCAAATCATTAATGTAGATGAAGGAACGTTACCTAATGGATATGATGCGGAAAAAACTGAATTTTCTGTTTTTCCAAAATACCATCAAGGATTTTTGATAAAAGCAGGTGGTGAGCCAGCAACTACTTTAGATGGCATGCTCTATGATGAAGAAAATAAACCTTTAGGTTTTAAAGGTGGTCAATGTGTACCATTAAAAGATGGTAAAACCGTTGCCTTTTTCTCTAATAAGGGTGGCAGGTTTCGAATAACCTCAATTCCGGAAGGGAAATATAATCTTGAACTGTTTGACTATCCTGATATGGAGCCAATACATATTGTAGTTCCAGATACTAAAGGAAAGCCTTATGATATTGGCAACTTAGTGATAAAAACACCAAATTAATTTCATCCCCTGAACTTAAACTTAATTGAAATGACGTACGGTAGTTCAATGAACAGAATATTCAGGAAACATTCAGCTAACTTTATTTATTATATCTCGCAAGGTCGAACAATATAAAAATTATTTAATGATCTACCTTTAAAACAAACCCTTTACAATAAAAAATAGGAACCCCAAATGACATTTTCTAAAAAATTACTATCTGCTGCTGTCCTAATGGCATCTTCTTCAATCGCTTTAGCTGCAACAGATTCAACAGACATCGAAATAAACGTTACAAAAGATGCATTCGTTAACCTTATTGGTTCTCTTGCAGGAAATACTTCTGTACCTCTTGCTGATACAGATGTTGATGGTAACACTACAGTTCTTGGTACTTTAGGTACTGAGTCAAATACAACGGGTAGTTGTGACATTGACGTATCTTCTTTAAAAGATTATAGATTAGAGCATACAACACAAGCTGGATTATTCTTACACGGTACTGACAATTATACTGTTAACTACGGTGGTCAGACATTTACTTCAGGTGCATCTGGTACTTTGACTCAACCAAACTGTAATCAAGTAGCTTCTGACCTATCTATTACTTCACCAGCACTTGCAGGTGTTGTTCAGGCAGGTACATACTCTGATACACTTACTGTTACAGTTACTACTCAATAGTAAGTTATTAGTTTAAAGCGAGAATTCGCTTTGAAATAAAAAGCCGCATTTAATTGCGGCTTTTTTATGTAAACCAATAATTAAAATTATTTGATGCGATATTAATTTGCTTTCATACCAAATAATTCACTTTTAGCGGGAGGCATTTGTAGAAAAAAACCATTTTCGTTGATAATACGAATGACTTCCGATGCTTCTGCTTTAACAAGCTTGCGATTACTATTTAAATCAAACTCAAATGAAAAAGTGATATCGCCTAACAGCTTTAATAATGATTCGGGAACACATTCAAAATCATCTTTTTTCATCAGATATAAAAACATACCTTGTTTCTTATTACTGCGATAAACAAAGCAATCCACTAGTTTGCCTTTTTAACCATTAATTTAAGTTGTTTTATTGAAGCAATTGGCAATTCATTTTCGAAAAGACCATCAACCACAACACTTCCTGGGGCAATACTTTTGACACGACCCTCAATCAGTTCGTTATTATTATTCGTGATTTGTACGATTCTTCCTTTAAGCGTTGATATTTGATTAATAGGCACAGTGTCAAAACCTAATTTGTATAAGGCTTTTGCTGGTAACTCGAACATATCTTCTTCGTCATAAGAACTAAATCTTTTAGCTTTTATTGGTGTCGAAGCAGGAGTACTAGTAATAGAAGTTGTTTTATAAGTAGATGCTTTTGGGGTACTGCTAATCACATCTTGTTCAGTTGTTGTGTTATCACCTCGTGAAACTAAATTTTGAATGCCTTTATCTGCACCCATAAACCAAGCACCGCTTGTAATTACTAGACCAATTAATCCAACAAAGAATTTTTTGCTATTTCTATCCCAAAGTGAAGGTAATGTAACAATATTGAGTACCGGCAGCATTGAAATCAAACCAGTTACAAAATGATGCCTAAAACCAGATAAGACATAGCCGATGAAGCAAACTATAAATAGTAAAGCGCCAAATCCAGCTAATATAGTAAGTGCAAGTTGCATAAAGAAATTTTAATAAAAGACATATCGATTGTACACAGTTCAGCAATTTTAACAAAATGACAATTAGAGTGTTTTACATAATAATGATGGTAATAACACTTATCCTATTGGCATGCTTAAACATCAAGATTTATCCTGATTATAAAGGAAAGCAAGTAAATCAAAATGACCAAAAAGTAGGGGGGTGTACTTCTACAAGCTCAATGTAAATATTTCGGTATCTACGATTAAACGCTTTGAGTATTCGATAGTGCTGTCTTTATGATGCCTCTTATCAGTCTGTTTAGATTGACTGCAATGTATTCGTTTATAATTTATTCATCTAATAATAATACAAACTTTCATGAATCTTGCTCTTGTCTATACCCGAACAAATGATGGTATTAGTGCACCTTTAGTTACTGTTGAAGTCCATTTAGGAAATGGCCTTCCTGGTTTTAGCATTGTTGGCTTACCCGAAATGGCAGTTAAAGAAAGTAAGGACAGGGTACGTGCCGCTATTATTAACGCTAAGTTTGAATTTCCCGCAAAACGAATTACAGTGAATCTCGCTCCTGCGGATCTACCCAAAGATGGAGGGCGTTTTGATCTGCCCATAGCTCTGGGTATATTAGCCGCATCTGGTCAGATTGAAGAAAAATCAATTACTGATTATGAATTTATCGGAGAACTTGCTTTAGGTGGACAGCTTCGTTCTGTGAAAGGTGTTTTACCGACAGCATATGCCGCGAATGAGTCTGGTCGAGGCTTGTTTCTACCGTATGAAAATGCAAAAGAAGCAAGTTTAATAAAAGACTTAGCAGTCTATCCAGCTAATCATTTATTACAGATCTGTGCGCATTTATCAGAAACAGAGAAAATGCTGCCAAAACTTTCATCAGTTGAGGCATCAAAAACTGAATATTCAGTGGACCTGAGTGAAGTAAAAGGACAATTTCAGGCGAAACGAGCGTTAGAAATTGCAGCAGCAGGTGGGCATAATTTATTGATGGTAGGGCCTCCTGGTACCGGTAAAACCATGTTAGCTTCACGTTTAGCCACTATTTTACCAAAAATGACTGAAGCAGAAGCTTTAGAATCTGCAACCATTGCTTCTATCAGCGATCAGGGTTTTGATGTTGCCAATTGGAGCTTGAGACCTGTCAGAGACCCACATCATACAGCTTCAGGTGTTGCCTTAGTTGGTGGCGGTAGCAAAGTTCGACCAGGGGAAATTTCTCTAGCACACAATGGCGTCTTATTTTTGGACGAGCTCGTTGAGTTCGACCGAAAAGTATTGGATGTATTAAGAGAACCGTTAGAAACAGGAAAGATAACTATATCGCGCGCTGCACGGCAAGCAAGTTATCCCGCAAAATTCCAATTAATTGCGGCTATGAATCCTTGTCCTGTAGGAAAATCTTGTGATTTTGCTGCAAACTGTGAATGTTCTTTAGAACAACGCCGAAAACATCGTTCAAAACTTTCAGCTCCTTTCTTGGATAGAATAGACCTGCAGATAGAAGTACTACAAATTTCTCGAGAAGATCTACAAAAGCCCAGTGATGGTGAAACCAGTGAAACCGTTAGGGCAAGAGTGGTTGCAGCTCGAAAAATGCAATTACAGCGCCAAGGTTGTGCTAACAATGCTCTGAGTAACAAGGATATCGAGAAGTACTGTGTTTTGACTAAAGATGATGAAGCATTACTAGGTAAAGTCATGGAAAAATTTAAATTATCTGCGCGTGCTTATCATCGTATTTTAAAAGTCGCACGAACCATAGCAGACTTGGAAGGCTCCGATGATATTCAAACTAAACATATTAGCGAAACGATTAGCTATCGGGCTATGGATAAATCTTAATATAAAACAGTACATAACAAATAATAAAAAGACACCCCCCCACTTTTATTTGGTTTTACAAGCCTTAGTCTAAAGAGATGTCTAACGTTTTAACCTTGGCTATCGCTTAGGTTGAATGTAAACGGGTTGTTGTTTTTCTGCTTAATCTAAATTCTGCATATGTGTTCACTAAAAGATCTATTTTACTAGTTTATCTATAGTTATAGGCCTAAAATGATCTGTATGAAAACAAATACGCTGATCATTGGTGGTGGTATTAGTGGTTTACACACGGCTTACTTACTACAAAAATTAAATAAAGATTTCATTTTAATGGATGCTAGGAACCGATTGGGGGGTAGAATCCTCTCTAGCAATTATCAAACATCAGAATCGGAAAAGAGTAATAAAATTCATTATGATGAAAAGAGTCCTGCGTTTGACTTAGGGCCTTCTTGGTTTTGGCCTGGCCAAAGTAATTTACATACTCTTATCAACGAGCTTGAACTAGGTGGATCTGTTTTTCATCAACATGCTACTGGTCAATCCTTATATGAAGACCAACAGGGTAATGTTCAACAGGGTTTTTACGGTATTAGTATGGAGGGTGCATATCGCTTAAATGGCGGTATGCAGCTTTTAACCGCTAAGCTTGCATCAAAAATCGATAACAATAAAATATTACAATCAGCAAAAGTTGAAACGCTGGAATATATTGATGATCAAATACGAGCTAGTATTCAAAATACAACAAACAATGAAAGACTAGAAATAATCAGTAAAAATATTGTACTAGCACTTCCACCCAGATTGGCAATGTCATCTATTAGGTTTAAGCCAGCGTTATCAAAACCAAGAATTAATGAATTAAATAGCTATGCTACGTGGATGGCAGGTCACGCTAAAATAATAGCGACGTATGCAAAACCTTTTTGGATAGAAAAAGAGTTATCAGGTGATGCAGTGAGTCACATAGGACCGATGCGAGAAATCCATGATGCCTCATCACACCCTAGTAACAACGATGAAACGCGAGGATATGCATTGTTTGGGTTTTTAGGAGTTCCAGGTAGTTATCGAAAAGGTAATGAAAATGAAATTAAACAAGCTGCAATAGCGCAACTGGTTAGGCTTTTTGGCGAAGACGCTGCCCACCCCACAAACGTTATTCTAAAAGATTGGGCGCAAGAAGAGTTTACGGCAACCGAAGTAGATCAAACAATGGGTGGTGGTCATGCTTCTTCTTCGATTAGAGATTATACGGAAAGTGATTTTGCAGATCGTTTGATTTGGTCGGGAACTGAAACCGCAGATCATCTTCGTGGATACAATGGCTTAATTGAAGGTGCTATAGAAGCTAGTCTTCGGACGGTAGATTTATTAGTAGATTCAAGCAAAACTGACAAAAAGTGGGGGGGTGTCTTTTAATGTAATTAATTAGCATTCAAAGATTATAAGTAAAAAAATGACTGCATCTTTTATATCCACGAATGAGATTAGACTGCGTTTCACACAAGCGATGTCTAAAATGTATCAGCATGAGGTGCCACTTTATAAAAAGTGGTTATCGATAGCTGGGACAACGAATCAAAAAGTTATCAATAACGGACTTCATGTAACGGCAAATGACGAGCATCTTTTGGCATTAGAACACCACGGTGCTATCCGAGTAGGCACTGCTGAAGAACTCTCTGTTATTCGCAGGCTTTTTGCTGTGATGGGAATGCAAGCTGTTGATTATTATGATTTGAGTATTGCGGGAATCCCGGTTCATTCCACAGCATTTCGTGCTTTGGACAAGGATGATTTAGCAGTGAGTCCCTTTAGGGTTTTTTGTTCATTACTGCGATTAGAGTTAATTGATAATGTCGAAGGGCTAAAAGATCAGGCAAAAAATATACTAAAACAAAGAAATATATTCCCCGATGAGTTACTAAAACTGATCGAATTATCAGAAAAACAGGAAGGGTTAACTCAAGAGCAAAGTATTTCCTTTATTGATAATGCTTTAGACGTTTTTCGATGGCACAAAAAAGCAACGGTGAATAAACCTATATACGATAAATTGAAAAACACCCATGGCCTGGTTGCCGATGTTGTCTCGTTTAAAGGTCCGCATATTAATCATTTAACCCCAAAAATTTTAGATATTGACGCATGCAGCCGTCAATTTACAAAAAATCAAATTAAAGCTAAAGCGTTTATAGAAGGCCCACCAAAGCGCAACTGTCCGATTTTATTACGTCAAACCAGTTTTTTAGCGATTGAAGAAAACGTTATATTTGCAGATGGTGAAAGTGGATATCACACAGCGCGTTTTGGTGAGGTAGAACAGCGAGGTATTGCATTAACCCCCAAAGGTCGTGGCCTCTATGATCAATTATTAAACAAAGCTAAAAACAACGATAAGGATTCTGATTATTTAATCCGACTCACGAATGCCTTTAAGGATTTTCCTGATAGTTATGAGGAAATGCGTAAGCAAGGGTTGGCGTATTTTAATTATTCTGTAAGTTCTACTAAAAAAGATATAAAAATTCAACAAGACGATATTGAGGCTTTAATCGAAAAAAGAATAATCGAGATAACGCCAATAAATTATGAAGATTTTTTACCTGTGAGTGCAGCAGGAATTTTTACATCTAATTTGGTCAATGAACGAGAAAATTCTAATTTACAGATTTCAAAAGAAAGTGATCTGACAATAACTCAAAACAGTAGCTTGGATGTTTTTCAAGAGGCTTTAGGGACTTCTGTTATAAATAGTTTTGAAGTCTATGAAAAACAACAGAAAGAATCTTTAATCAAGTCCTTAGAAACTTTAGGTGTGAAACCAACAAACAGTATTTAAAATTAGAAAGAAGGATGTTCTTCTGAAGGTTTTTTACTTAAGTTTGTAGCAACATCTGGAAACTCTTCATTAATGATACTGTTTCTTTTCATACTTTTATCAACTTTTTCTAAGCTATCAAGTAGATCAGTCATCATAATATTGAAGTCCGCAGCCTCTTCTACAACTGCATTATCTTTAGTATCGGTAATGGTGTTTGTTATTTCATTATCTTTTATTTTTTCAATATATGAATCACAGAATTTTTCAATATCATTCCATTCTGATTCTTTTTCCAGATCATCTCTAGTATCTAGATCATCAAACAATTCAGTCACAAGATGCTCGCAATGTGCAATTTGTTTTGCTTCTTCATTTGTCTCAAAAATTTCTTCTGTAGCATCGATTAAATGTGGACTAATCGTAACAGAGTTCTCCTCTTTTTCCTCATTAACAAGCTCATAGTTGCTGGGATCTTCATCCATGATAGGGTCATGAAAGCTTATATTTTTTTCTTTAAGATCATATTTGTCAGCATCTGGAACAGGATAATACTTTGGTCCGCCATAATTAATTTTTGAATACGTATATGAATATAAAGCGCGACGATAACGAATTAATAACAAGCCCAACAAAAGGGCTAAGATCAAATACGCATACTTAGTATTTGATGAATCTAGAATAGAAGAGAACTTGTAGTCTTTAAATGAACTCGTGTTTTTGCTGCTAGTTTTTGTCGTGTTGATTTTTGCAGCTTCGTTTTTTAGTGCTTCCAGCTTAATGATTTGTTTTTTTGTTTTTTCTGATCGGTTAAACAGATCTCTTTTTAACTTAGCCATTTCTGCTTTTGATTTTGGCTTGTAATCGTCTTCTTTTTCTAAAAGTATCCGTTCTGTTTTAGTTTTTATTGCAATAGCTGCAAGTGTCTCTGAATCTATTGCTTTGTCATACTTTGTAAGCATTGTATTTAAAGACTTTAATTGCATGTTTTTCTGCTGTAAAAGTAATTCTTTATTACTTAGATTACTTTTTAAACCAGAGAGACTTTCTTTAGCCTGGCGTAATTCGTTTCTTAATTCTCTGATTCTTTTCGTTAAATCAGTTTTAACGACTTGATTATTATTACTTATGCTTACAGGTACGGGCTTCTTAATATTTTGACTCTTAGTAACAATCTTATTTGATGCAATTTTTTTAGATTGCTTTGCCTTTTGTTGAAATAAGTCTATGGGTGGAAGCGTTATTATTGCTCCAGTATTAAGACTCGTCATTCTACCTTCTTTAAACGCATCTGGATTATGATCATAGATACCTTTGAGCATGGTGGCAAAAGGTACGTCTTTATAGCCAATTTTATTTGTAATAGATGTGAGGGTGTCTTGTTGACCGACACGATATTGATTAGGTTTTAGTGTTACAGGAGTAATCGGTACAGTTTTAGGTGTTACTGTTTTTGAATTTGAAACTGGGCGTTTAGTTTTCTCTGCTTTAACTATTTCTTGTTTAGGTTGAACATTAAGTTCTGAAACTGCAGGTATGTGTAATGTTGCACCTGCTTTAAGTTTGTTTTTGCTTTGATTGATAAACGCTGTTGGATTATTGTGGTAGATAGTGTTCATCAATTTTGTAAAAGGTAAATCTTTAGACGTAAATTTCTTAGTTATTTTTGAAAGGCTATCCCCCTTTACCACAGTATATGTGTTCTTATCCTTAGCCTTTACACTCAATGTTTTAGTTATTGAGGTGTTTGATTTACTGACTTTTTTAGATAGTTTTGGTGTATTAGATTCGACAGGCTTTTTCTTCGCAATCTCAAAACCGTTGACTTCAGCAGCAGTTGGTAGATTTAAAACAGCACCTCTTTTTAATCGATTAACATTTCCACGAATAAATGCCTTTGGATTTTTCTGGTAAATTAATTTACTGACTAGTTTTAAAGAAGCATTTTTAATTTTTTGTTGTTGAGCAATTTTAGATAAAGAATCACCACGTTTAACTGTATATTTAAGCTTTTGATTACTTGTTGATGTTTCAGAAGCCAAGCTAGCTAGTAATAAAGTACCACTTTCCTTTAAAGTTCTTTCTATTTGGGTATTTTTGTTTGTTACAGTTTCTTTATATTTTTTGTATAAACTCTTTGTCTCGATATCATTTTTAGTATCGATATAATGGCTGTTTGAAGCTATATCTTGATTTTTAGATGCAGGGTCAAGCAGCACAGTATAGTCTTGATAAACTGTTGAGCTTGGTCCTTTTATTTCGAGAATAAAATTTAAGAAGGGCAAATTAATCGGCTTATCTGAACTGATAAGAATAACCGGTTTATTATTTTGTTTGATAACCTGAAAATTGAGATTATTCAGTATAGGATGTTTTTCAGCGCCTACCTTTTCGAATATTGATTGAGGTGCTAAATTAATTTCGAGATGCTTAGTATTTTCGTAATTAGTAAATAAAAAAGGTATAACGCCTTTGAATGGTTGATTTAAAAACGAAATCGAGCGTATCTCGCCAAGGTTTAAACCAACGAATTTATCAGGTAATACATCTGCGATACTCGCTGATGGCGCTGTAGCCGCTATACATCCTGCAATGGCTAGAACTTTTTGTTTCACACTTAGTCCTTTTTATTATTCTTACGTTTTATTTTTACTTTTAATTTGTAAGGTCATCGCGTCCAATGACATACATACAATTTAGAATAATTGTATATGTTTGGCGATGTTTTCCAGACGACTGGTGTATGTTTGATTAAATTTTATTGCGGGGATTAATTATATTTTGATCAACGATGAATTAACCTAATGATTTGTTAATCTGCATCTAATACATTTTCATTCAAAAATAGGCTTTCAACTGTCTCACGTTGTCGAATAATGTGCGATTTATTCCCATCAACCATGATTTCAGGAGCCCTAGGTCTTGTGTTGTAATTTGAGGACATCACAAAGCCATATGCACCGGTAGAACGAATCGCTAGAAGATCATTTTGTTTTAATGATAATTCACGATCTTTTCCTAGAAAATCACCTGTTTCACAAATAGGCCCAACAATATCAAATATTTTGCTTGGAATATCAGCACTTTTATTTTCGTTTACAGGAATAATTTCATGATGTCCCTGATATAAAGATGGGCGAATTAAATCGTTCATTGCCGCATCAACGATAGCAAAGTTTTTCTCGACCCCGTTTTTTATATACTCAACTTTTGTGAGTAATACCGAGATATTTGCTGCAATTGCTCTACCTGGCTCAATCACAATCTCATATTTTTTAATTCTATCATTAGTAAACAGATGTGCGGTGTAGTCAGAAGGCAATGGTGGCGTTTCATCTTTGTAACGAACGCCTAAACCTCCGCCGATATCCAAATGTTCTATAGTGATCCCGCTTTCTTTTAATCTGTCAGCTAAATCTAATAAACGATCTAAAGCATCCATAAATGGAGAGATGTCTGTTAATTGAGAGCCAATATGGCAATCAATACCACTGACATGGATATTATCCATGGCTGCTGCTTGGTGATATACATCCTCTACAAGCTCAATATCGATACCAAACTTATTATCTTTTAAGCCAGTAGATATATAAGGATGTGTTTTTGCGTCAACATCCGGGTTAACGCGAATAGATATAGATGCAATTTTACCCATATCTTTAGCAACATCATTTAATCGTTCAAGTTCTCCAATAGACTCTATATTGAAACAACGAATGCCCACATCTAGCGCTCGTTGCATTTCATCAATGCGTTTTCCGACACCAGAAAAAACAACTTTTTTAGGGTCGCCACCTGCTTTTAATACTCTTTCTAATTCACCGACAGAAACAATGTCAAAGCCAGAGCCCATGCGCGCGAGTAAGTTTAAAATTGCAATGTTAGAATTCGCTTTTACTGAATAGCAAATCATATGTGGCTGATCGCCAAAGGCATCATCAAATGCACGATAATGACGTTCTAAGGTTGCCCGAGAGTAAACGTAACAAGGTGTGCCATGTTCTTTGGCAATACTTTCTAGGTTTATATCTTCTGCAAAAAGATGACCATTTTTATAATTGAAAAAATCCATATCAGCTTTTCTTTTTTACTTTATTTGTTTTTGAATCATTCACAGAACCTTTCTCTGGCAGATAAAGGTCACCTTTGTTGCCACATGCTACCAAAGAGTTTGAACAGCCAATAATTAAAAAACTAAACGTCACTAGTTTTATTAGTTTTTTAGCTTGGTAATTTCTAATAAGCATGTTTCAGTAAACCAAATTTTAAACCGCAAAGTATAACAGTGTTTTATATTATTCCTATGATGTAACTTTGTATTGCTTAACGATCCATTCACCGATAAAAAATTTTTAAAACCCTATAAACTGATTAAAAAAAGACACCCCCCTACTTTTAGGCTTATTGGATTGAAAACAAATAATAAGCGGTTTAAAGAAAATTGAATATTTTTTGAACTACCTTGTGAAACTATAGTCATATCATTATGAGAAGGACCTTTCCTTTCCTTCTTGTTGGTCCCAGATAGGTTATGGTTGATACACTTCTTTGCGCATATCTTCTCCCCCATAACTGATTCTGGGACTTTTTTTGTCAAAAAATAATTTTCAAAAATTTTTAAAATAAAATGAACCTTGTTATTTACTATTTACACTAATGGGATATCAGGTTTTATATGAAGAAACTCCCTTTTCTTCGTATAGGTTTCAATCTGGTCGTGGTGATACACTTCTTTTAGAAATTTATCTTCTCCCCCATGACCTAATTGAGGCTAGATAATTATTTAATAATTATCTAAACAAAAAGAGAGCCCTTGGGCTCTCTTTTTTTTTGCCTAATAGTGTTTAGTCAAAACTATT
>CALJIH010000206.1 GCA_937974135.1 uncultured Cocleimonas sp.
TACGTGATTTATCTATAATCGCGACCCCTCCCACACAACGACATTCGATTAAAACCTTTGTCCACGAATGGGATAAGGCATTGATTCAAGAAGCCTGTGCACGCGAATTGGCGCGTGGTGGACAAGTGTATGTATTGCATAATGAAGTCAAAACCATCCAAAAAATGACGGATGATTTAGAAGCTATCTTACCTGATACTAAAATTCGCTTTGCCCATGGTCAAATGCCTGAAGGCGAACTTGAAAGCATCATGCGTGATTTTTATCACCAGCGTTTTCAAGTGTTAGTAGCTACCACCATTATCGAAAGTGGTATTGATGTGCCAACCGCTAATACCATTATCATTAATCGTGCAGATAAACTTGGCTTGGCCCAATTGCATCAAATTCGTGGTCGTGTTGGACGCTCACATCATAAAGCCTATGCTTACCTTATTATTCCTAGTAAAAAGCTAATCACGGCTGATGCCAAAAAACGTTTAGAAGCCATTGAATCACTTGAAGATTTAGGTGTTGGATTTACCTTGGCATCGCATGATTTAGAAATACGGGGTGCGGGTGAATTACTTGGCGATGACCAAAGCGGTCAGATTCAAGAGATTGGTTTTAATATGTATAACGACCTATTGGAACGTGCAGTAAAAGCACTTAAATCGGGTAAATTACCGCAACTGGATGGACGCGAAACAAAAACCTCAGTCGATCTTGGACTTCCTGCATTAATCCCTAACGATTATTTACCCGATGTGCATAACAGATTGATTATGTATAAACGCATCGCCAGTGCAGAGGATGCTGAAGCACTGCGGGAATTACGCGTCGAAATGATCGACAGATTCGGTTTAATTCCTGATCCATTGAACAATCTTTTTGAAGCCACTCGACTCAAACAAATCGCTCAAGAATTAGGTATTTTAAAGCTCGATATGGGTGAAGAAGGCGGACGTATTCTGTTTAATGATAAACCCAATATTGACCCGATGAAAATCATGAACTTAGTACAGAAGCGCCCATGGGAATACAGCATAAAAGGACAAGATAAACTCTATTTTGAATACGATGCGATGCAAGAGTTAGAACAACGAGTGCAATGGGTTAAACGTTTATTTAACGATATTAAAGTAGATGAATAAATAGCTATAAAAGACAGTTCTATTGAGCTCTGGTACTGAGCTTAGTCTACGTATGTCGAAGTATTTATGCTGAGCTTGTCGAAGTACACCCCCCTACTTTTGAGGCTTTTCTACAAAACTGGCCTATAAAACTACACCTTCACATTCAGCCATTACTTTAGCGCTAATTAAACCAACATCCCCTTCCATACCGGGTATATCAATGCGTTTAACATCCACAGTAATGTCCGAATCATTCACCGCTTTACCCCCTTTTTCTATGACATTCTGTTTAACATTTTCCATAGCAATCTGTTGTGCTTGGTTCAGTGCTTCGGTCGGTGACTCGACGCGCACTACCTTATCGTTTGCATGAATTAAAAACAGACCATTTTGATGTAAGGTGATTTCAATACTGATAACAGATTTAACAATCCCAACACCCGCCCCGATAGCATTGGCGACGTGACTATATTCAGGCACGATAACTTCTTGCCCAAGGCGTTTTGCTACATCAGGATAAAAAATGCCTGCGGGCCCACCGACTGCAACGATAGGCAGTTTTGAATGTAACTGGATCTGCATATCATTCATGGTGGCACTACCATCTGCGGTCGCCGTTATAATTGGATCTGTTAGATCAAACTGATTTCCGGTGAGTTGATTGATCAATAATCGAGTGCTCTTATCGACCACTGCTTCAAATACTTCCTGTGCTAGTGCTTTAACTTCTTTATCGACATTCTCCCCTGTTACACGCCCCGTTGCGCGACCTAATAATTCTGCAGCGTACAAAGCCGCTTGGGTATTCCATTGTGATTGATACCCGAGAACATGCGCGGCATCGCTCGGGGTGAATCCAGATATTCTTACCACCCCACGATTCATTAAGCGTCGCAGACAGCTTCTATCTCTTGCTGATGCAACGACTTTACGGAATAACACGGGTTTTTCTGTACTCAACATACTGATAAATTCTTGTTCGTAATCGGTAAAGTCGGTTGAGTCTGTTGGTTGTAGCAATAGATACTGAATTGCGGACCGCATACCACTGTCGCCCATCAAGGCAAGACTCAGTTCGTTTTCTATATGTGGCCATTTGCTTGCGAGCATAGACAAGGGTAAGGCGCGATTTGGCAATAACGACAGTTTGAGCAATTCGCCAATTTCCACCTCACTATCACCACCTAAACCCAAGGTTTTCATATCTATCGCTTTAACTAAAGTACGATAGCCGCCAACATCAGCCCCAGCCTCATTAAGTGCGGGCCAGCCATTTCTCACGGTCGCGACATCGGTTGTGGTACCACCAATATCTGAAATCAAGAAATCAGATTCACCCGTTAAGTATCTGGCACCAATAACACTCGCTGCAGGCCCTGAAAGAATCGTCTCAATCGGTGTTTGCATCACCGAATCAGCATTTGCGATGGAACCATCGCCTTTTACAATCATAATCGGCGCATTCAGTCCCAGTGCTTGCATTGATTCACGAACCGCATTTTCTAATTGCACGATTAAAGACACAATTTGTGCATTAAATGCCGCTGTTAACGCACGCTTGGGGCCATTTAATGAGTCAGATAAATCACACGATGCTGTGACTGTAGCTCCGGTAATTTTATGAATAAGTTCCTGCGCTTGACGTTCATGGGTTTGATTGCGTACTGCGTAATGACCGGCGACTGCAAAGGCATCTACTTGACCCATTGAACCGGCTAGCGCTTCACGAATGGCAGCCTCATCTAATGGTTCTTGCTCACGACCGGTGTAAACATGGCCACCTTTTATATTTAGAATTTTTGCATCAGGAATTGCTTTAGCGATCTCGGTGCGCTCAACCATGGCTTCATTAAAGCCTAAAGTAAAAACACCCAAGGACGAGCCCTGCCCCTCTACAAGCGCATTTGTCGCCAAGGTTGTGGATAGAGAAACTAAGCTTACATTTTTAGGGCTAAATTCCCCATGGCTTTTTGTTACAGCAGACTCTATCGCTTTACTTAAAGCATCGCTAATCCCTTCAGAGAGATTACCGTGCGTGGTGAGCGATTTAACACTGGCCAAAATATTTTTAGCATTATCAGTATTATTTTTTTTCTTTGATGATTGATTTCTTTTTATAACAACAGCATCAGTGTAGGTGCCGCCAGTATCAATCCCAATGGTGTAATTAGACATGAAGCATTATGGTTAAAAATATAAAAGCAGAGTGTAGCAAAACAATACAAACATATTTATCTATAAGAGACTATTCCTGCTCCTACCTTTAAATAAATACTTATTTACAAAAGACACCCCCCTACTTTTATCTAAATATTCCATTGGCTAACCACAGCGCTTTTCTGATTAATTGAATTAAACAAAAAATCATGAAAGTTTAAGAATATTTTGAGAATTTTTTCACATTCATCATTTTAGTATGACCTCAATGACAACATTTTTTGTCATCAATCAAACAAAAGGACTTCTCAAATGAAAATGAAAGTTATATCCATGACAGTTGCGGCACTTTTTTTATCTACCCCTATGATCGCATCAGCGGGTGATTGTAGTTACGGGCACACGGCAAAGAAAGCAAATTACTCTCCCACAAAAGAAAAAGGTGGCTTAATGAAAGTTGCTGCTAAAAACCAACCTGACATTGTTGATACAGCAGTAAGTGCGGGTAGCTTCAATACGCTAGTTACCGCAGTTAAAGCAGCTGGACTAGTCGACACACTCAAAGGCAATGGTCCGTATACAGTATTTGCACCAACCGATGAAGCTTTTGCCAAAGTACCAGCAGATGTGCTCAAGGGCTTACTCGCTGATAAAGCGGCTTTACGCAAGGTTCTTCTGTATCACGTAGTACCTGGGAAAGTTACTGCAAATAAAGTGGTAACCTTAGATTCAGCGCCAACCGCACAAGGCTCTAAAGTAAGCATTGATAGCTCAAATGGCGTAAAGGTAAATAACGCAAATGTTATAAAGACAGACATCATGACAAGCAACGGTATCATCCATGTTATCGATACGGTGTTATTACCAAAGTAAAACACTGATTTAATTAATCAGTATCAGGCTTTTAAGGTAGAAATATCTTAAAAGCTTTTTAGTTTAAAAGAGGATAAAAGACACCCCCCTACTTTTAAGCATTATTAATTTATTTTTAACAATTTTTTAACAAATACATCGGTAAGATTTGAATTCTTCCTTCCTATAATAAAAATAACAAAGCCTTTCAGATAGGGGTATCTGAAAGGCTTTTTAATGTAAAGGTATGACTAATCTTTATTAGTTACTGGCTTATAGATAAATGGAGTTGTGAATAACTTATCTAAACGATTATCTTCAGCTTTGCGCATGACTTCTAAACCAATTTCCATCTGCGGAAGTTCTTCGTAGGTTTTTTTGCTCGCAGTGCCAAAAAGATGATCCCACCACGGAAATATTGCTGAATAATTACTATTCGTGAATTGCTTCTCACTAGAATGATGCATGCGATGAAAATCAGGTGTCACGATAAACCAACGTAACACAGCATCAAGCTTTTTTGGTAAAACGATATTACTATGGCTGAATAAGCTAACTGCCGTATGCATAAAGTTATACATAGCCAATATAATAAATGGCGCGCCAAGGGCAAAGATAATCGGCGTCACGATCAAAGCATTGATCATAGGCTCTAAAGTGTGATGCCTGTGACTGGTGGTTACATCAATTTCCGTATCGGTATGGTGCACCGCATGAATTCGCCACAAAAAATCTACTTTATGAAACATTCTATGAATCCAATACGTTAATTGCTCCATAACCAATACAATGATCACAAACGAGAAAACATCGCTCAATTTAAAGTGAGAAATCAACGGGGAGTCAGGCTTGAAATAGGTTAACAATCCAAAAACAGAAGCCGAATAGAAAATAATAAAGAAATGGTTAAATATCGCTAAACCAATATTACTCAACCAGCGGCTGGCCTGATTATCACCAGACTGTTTCCGAGGTACAAAACCTTCAATTAGAAACAATAAAATCATGCCACCAAAAATGGCGGCAAATTGAATTTCGTGAAAATTAGCTTGCAAGAAAGTTTGTTTTAATTCGATAACTGAATTGTCCATATCATCAATCTATTTGAAAAAAATATTTAATGCAATAACCATTAAATT
>CALJIH010000207.1 GCA_937974135.1 uncultured Cocleimonas sp.
TTTTTATGGCTCGATGCAAGCGATTCAGTCGAACAATCTCAAAGTCATTGAAATTCCTACGCACCCTGAAACGGGGATAAATCTACAAGCCTTAGAAATGGCGCTAGAGCAATGGACGATTAAAGCGATTCAACTGATACCTACCTCGAATAACCCCTTGGGTTATATCATGCCAGATGAAAATAAACTGAAACTGTTAGCGTTAGCAAAACGTTTTGATTTTGCCATTATCGAAGATGATATATTTGGTGATCTGGTTTATCAAAAGCCGCGCCCACGGACGATTAAATCGTACGACACAGAAGGTCGTGTTTTACTCTGTTCATCCTTCTCAAAAACTGTCGCACCGGGCTTGAGAGTCGGTTGGATAGCCGCTGGCAGTTACGGCAAACTAGTCACCCATTTAAAATTCGTATCCTCTCTAGGTTCGACCACTTTGCCCCAACTCGCCTTAGCCGAATTTATCGAACAAGGTCATTACGATAAACACCTAAGAATTGCCCGTAATCAATATCAAAGAGGCCGCGAGTGTATGATTAACTGGGTACAAAAATATTTCCCTGAAGGCACTAAAATGACTTATCCCCAAGGTGGTGTGGGCCTTTGGATAGAACTACCCGGAGACGTTGATACCTTAGCACTCAATGAAATTTTAAAAGCCCATAAAATCGGTATTGCTACCGGGGCATTGTTCTCAGCTGCGGGTAAATATAAAAACTGCCTGCGATTAAATTACGCAAAACCACCCACTGATAACATTGAAATGGCGGTTAAGGTGATTGGAGAACAAGCGAAGTTATTGATTGAAAAATAGGTTTAAAGAGCGGTGTGCTAGCTGTTGAAGTGACACCCCCCTACATTTAGCCATTTATTAAATTAAAAGCACGTAAAAGTTGGGGGGTGTCTTTTTAATATACTTGTATGCTTATCTATACTCTTCTTTTAAAGGCAAAAATATCCCAACAATGACCCCTGCAACAGCTCCTCCAAAATGCCCCGCCCAACTAACGCCCTCTTGAAAGCTCGCCAAGCTTAAAATTAAACCGCCATATAAAAACAAAGTAACAGCAGCGATTACAATAGTTTTGGTGGTCTTTTCGCGAATAGCTGTGGTAATGATGTATGTCCAATAAGCAAATACCAAACCTGATGCACCTACGACGATCGCTGAACTGAATATCCATGTGAATAATCCACTCAAGCCGATAAGTGCTGCGGTTGATTTAATAAATAGTCCTCGACCATAGGTGCGAACTAATACTCCTAAAATAAATAGCGGAAAGATATTGCTGAATAAATGCCCAAAGCCACCGTGTAAAAAGGGAGAGAGTGGGATGCCGAATAAACCTAAAATTGATCTTGGGTGAATACCAAAGCGGTTAAAATCGATGGGGATGATAAAATCAACTAGATATGCGCCCACCACAATTGCAGCTAACAAGAACGGTTCTTTAAAAAATTCTTTAAAATTATTGATCATCTATTAATTATAGATGTTAGGGAGTTATATGGGAATTAAACCCATAGTAACTACGCGTCAGACGTTAAAATTGATATATCTTACAAAAACTCTGCTTATTTTTAGCAGATTGTAAGCTTAAAAACTACACCCCCCTACTTTTTGCCGTTTTCAAAATAGCTATCAATTACAATTTTTGATAGTTTTTGATAACCGTCGTAATGACTTCGCCTTTTTCAGTATGTTTTACTTTCACCGGTAGGTAATCAATTTTTTCTGCGAGCCAAAACACCGTTTCGCGTTTTTTCTTCTTTTTACCCTCTCTGATTACTTTCACTTTGATAGCACTAAAGTTACCTGCAGGCGTTTGTATTTGTTCCATACCCATTTTTTGAAAGTTGTATTTCTTAATTTTGCCGCGTTCTACGACATGATATTGCAACTGCGATTTATTTTGACCAATATCACGCGCCAGAACTAATTCCAATGATGCTCTGTCTTGCGTTCCATTGGGCATATTCACCTTATATGGCTTGTTCTTGTAACTACCTACAGCATCTCTACCATTGAATTGTGCTTTATCAATACGTGATTTTTTTCGTCTAGATTGATTAAATAAGTAATTCTTCGGAATTATCTGTAAGCCTGATAGTTGGCCATTGGTATTTTCTGTGATTTTAATACCCGTTAATAGAGCTGCCACACCTGTAGCTTGAGTATATTTTTGATATTCGTAATTATTACCTGAGTATTTTAATGATGCATGCAAATTACCCAGTGTTAAACCACCTCTGGCGACAGAATAATCCGCTTTAAACGCATCGGGCAAGCCGTTAGGCTGGGCGATAATATGACTGCTTGTCATCAAAGCACAGGTCAAAAACAAACTGGTAAACGCCCTTTTAGCAATCTTGTTAAAAGTAAACCTGAACATCGTTATGTTAATCATAATGCCACTCTTTGGCTTTTATTATTGGTACGCATTGAGACTAACACGTTTATCAAAAGTTCATACTATCTGATTAACCTGTTTCACCTTCGTAATCTGCTACACCTAAATTGTCAGCCACTCCAAGTAGCTTAGGGCGGTTTATTTTAGCAAGCTTAAGTACGTCATCAGAACCCTTAGTTTGTAAGATATAGTCTCTTACAATATCCCATACTAAGCGGCCTTCAGGCGTTCTATTAACTGTTGCCCAACCAGCGAGCTTATAGTTTTTATCAGGCTGAATTTTTTCACCATTATCCAAGCGTACATCGGTAATTCGTTGGTATATTTTTTTCGTTGGATCAATGGTGTAATCAAGTCCTCCAACACGCACCATGTCGCCCCCGGATTGCAGGTAAGGATCAGGATCAAATAAATTATCGGCTATTTGCTCCAAGGTATCGATAATATTTTTTCCGGAGATTTCGCTAGTGTAGGTTTCGGCATAGGTCATAGATGTCTGTGACATAACATCTTCCATGGTTATCCAATCACCTTTTAAAGTTGTTGGTCCCCAGCGTACACCTGGCGAAAAAGCAATATCTGCTTTATATTCATGGCGTAAAGCATTACAGATGACTTGATCCCAAGTACCCATAAAATTACCACGGCGATAAAGTGTACGATCGGCAATTGCTAATTTTTCGGTAAGAATTTCATCGTAAGTTTTGCCTAAACGATCTTTATTAACTTTGAAATTTTCATTACGCGCTTCGACTATATTTTCGTCATATTTCTTACTGCGCATCTGCGATAGGTACGCTTCCATTTCGGGATCTGCTTCCAACCAATTACTAAATACAGGCTTCATGGTGTAATGAAGATTCTTTTTGCCTTCACTAAAGTCAAAATCCATTACGCCGACAAATTTACCATTTGAGCCAGCGTTAGTAACTAAACAAGTATTACCATCTTTACTTTTAACTTCTAATGGTTGCGGGATACCATCATGGGTATGCCCTCCAAAAACAACATCAATACCGGGCACGTTTTCTGCCATTTTAATGTCAACATCCATGCCGTTATGCGAGAGCATCACCAGAGCATCTGGTTTTTCATCTTCATGAATCGATTTGACCAAATCAGCCATGTCATCTTCTCTTAGACCAAAGGACCAATCAGGAAAGAATTCTGGTGGATTTGCATTTGCTGTGCGTGGAAAGGCTTGACCCACAACGGCGATACGCTTATCGCCCACTTTTTTCATCACATAAGGCTGGAAGGCATAACCTTCGTCTTCATCATATAAGCCTCGACCGTCGTTATTCTCAACCAACTCAGCATAGGCATCATCCATCAAAGAGTCTTCTTTTACGCGCACGTTTTGACCAATAAAATCGCCTTTGAATAATGCAATATTGCTCAAAACTTCTGCTTCAGCATAAGTGAATTCCCAATGGCCAATCATGGCATCAACACCAAGAATATTCGAGGCTTCCACCATGTCTACACCACGAGTCCATAGTGATGTCCCTGAGCCTTGCCATAGATCACCACCATCTAAGGTGATTGTATTCTCAATTCCCCCTGCTTCTTTTCGCAACATATCGACTAAGGTCTTGAGGTGTGAAAATCCACCCATTTTTCCATATTTTTTTGCCGCATTATAAAAATCTAGATAGGTATAGGCATGTGCTTCAGGGCCATCTAAAGGCAGCTCCATCTTTTCAAGTAAGCTTTTACCTACTAAATGTGGGGGCCTACCAAAGGCATCACCAATACCTAAATTGACATTAGGTTCGCGAAAATAAACGGGCAATAACTGTCCGTGAGCATCAGTGGTATGAATAATGCGAACTTGGCCTTTTTTCGGAACAGAATAAAAACCTTCGGGCATTTTTGCTAACTTGTTTGAATCTGCTTGAACTTGACTGAGTAACCAAGGAACGCTGGCTGCGGTCGATCCTAGTGCAACTATTTTTAAAAAAGTACGCTTATCCATAGCGGGCATTGTTCTCTCCTAAAAGCCATATATTGAGTTTGATTTTAAGTATACTCAAATATTCTAATTTCACTCTATCTCTGAATGCTTATTTTTTGCGATCAAAAAAAATTAATGCAATTACTAAAAGTCATATTATTCGTCTTGAGCTTTTTAGTCGCGACTCCGCATTATGCGGATGCTGTTAAACCAGCTTTAATAGAAATTAGTATAAACCAATTAGGTGAAATTGATATTGAAGCCAGAGCGAGTATTGAGGCTCTATTAACAGGTATAAATAGCAAATATAAAGATACAAAAGAAGCACCTAATGAGGCTGAATATGATGCGCTAAGGAAAATGCAAAGTGAGGATTTAGAACAAGAATTCTCAAAGTTTACCACTAAATTCTTAGAACAGATCAAACTCAAAGCTCACTCATCGAAAAAAGCTGCTGGGAAAAATCTAGAACTTTCAATTTTTGAGGTAAAAATTCCTGAACCAGGCTATACAAAAGTTCCTAGAATCAGCCTTATCAAGCTTAAAAGTTCTATTGAATTAAACCAGTCATATATCAGTTGGTATTACCCTGCAGCTTTTGGCGATAATGCTGTACGCTTGCAGCAAGTGAACAAAGCGGACAAAAAATATCATTGGTCTGAATGGCAATGGTTACGTCAGAATCAGCCCAGTGACCCCTTCTCAATAACTGAAATAATCGCGAATAAACCGATTCATAAAACCATTAGTGAATATCTGGTTTTAGGCTTTAAACATATACTGCCTAGAGGTTTGGATCATATTTTATTTATTCTTGGTTTATTCTTTTTTTCAACAGCTTTTAAACCCTTATTTTGGCAAATAACCATGTTTACTTTGGCTCACACCATTACCTTGGGTTTATCTATGAATGGAATAATTGACCTCCCTGCCTCAATTGTAGAACCATTGATTGCACTCTCTATTGTGTATATTGGTGTTGAGAATATTTTTTCAAAACAACTTAAAATGAGTCGATTATTGTTAGTTTTTGTATTTGGCTTAATACATGGTTTAGGATTTGCTTCTGTGCTTGCTGATTTTGGAATGCCAGCGAACTCATTTTTGCTAGCTTTAATCAGTTTTAATATTGGCGTTGAACTTGGACAGCTAGCGATTATTCTAGCTGCCTTCTTATTTATTGGCTTTTGGATTAAAAATAAGTCTTGGTATCGAACATCTATTTCTATACCTTGTTCGTTATTGATTTCAGTAATAGCGATTTATTGGTTTATTCAACGATTAGACTTGAATTATTTATCTTAAACACAATAATCGAAGAGTAACCAAAGATGCGCGCAAAATAACGAACTGCATCAATAAATTAAATGGAGAAACGTAACGTGAGTATTTTAAACCTGAGTGATGATTCATTCGAAGAAGACGTATTAAAAAGTAGCACACCTGTTTTAGTAGATTACTGGGCTGAATGGTGTGGTCCTTGTAAATCAGTCGCTCCCATTCTTGAAGAAATAGCTTCTGAATATGATGGCAAAGTGACTATTGCCAAATTAAACATTGATGATAATGCTGGCACACCACCTAAATATGGTATTCGTGGCATTCCAACGTTGATGCTATTTAAAGATGGTGAAGTTGTGGATACTAAAGTGGGTGCTTTAAACAAGTCTCAGCTTACCGCGTTTTTAGATCAGAACGTTTAATAGATAACAAACGAAACCTTACACTGATAGTCCAGCTTATCGCCAAATGCTGGACTATTCTTTTATCTCGTGATACCTTTTGCATAGTTGTTCGCAACTAACTCCAAGTTTTGCCGTTTCAGGCATTGATTTACAATCCAATTTAAAACTTAGTAGATAAATTATTTCAACATTTCTATTCATTAAATTCTTTTCTGTGAATCCACTTTGGTAAGTATTCCAACATTTTCTAATTTGAAACATTAAATTTCACTTACTACTACTGAAACACCCCATCACTTATTTTTTCAATATATGAAGCATCAAATAAAATAACTATGAATTTAACCGAATTAAAACAGAAATCACCTCCAAGAATATTAGAAATAGCTAAAGAGAAAGGCGTCGACGGTATGTCGCGTGCGCGCAAGCAAGACGTAATTTTTGCCATTTTAAAAGCAGTCGCCAAAGAAGGTGATGACATCTATGGCGATGGTGTTTTAGAAATTCTTCAAGATGGTTTTGGTTTCTTACGTTCACACGATAGTAATTACGTCGCTGGAGCTGATGATATTTATGTTTCTCCAAGTCAGATAAGACGCTTTGGATTAAGAACTGGGGATACAGTTGCGGGAAAAATAAGAACACCAAAAGATAATGAGCGTTACTTCGCATTATTGAAAGTTGATACCATTAATACTGAGCCACCTGAAAACGCTCGGAATAAAATCTTATTTGAAAACCTGACACCAATTCATCCTGATGGTCGAATCAGAATGGAACGCGGTAACGGTAGTACTGAAGATATAACCGCACGTGTTATCGATATCGTAGCTCCTGTTGGACATGGTCAACGTGGCTTAATTATCGCTCCGCCCAAAGCGGGTAAAACGATGATGCTACAAAACATCGCACAAAGTATTGCTACTAATCAGCCTGATGCACATTTGATTGTATTACTCATTGACGAACGCCCTGAGGAAGTGACAGAAATGTCACGCATGGTTAAAGGTGAAGTGGTTTCTTCTACTTTTGATGAGCCTGCAACGCGTCATGTTCAAGTCGCTGAAATGGTTATCGAAAAAGCAAAACGTTTAGTAGAGCACAAAAAAGATGTCATTATTCTTCTTGATTCTATTACACGTCTTGCGCGAGCTTACAACACCGTCGTTCCTTCGTCAGGCAAGGTTTTGACAGGTGGTGTTGATGCCAATGCATTACATCGTCCTAAGCGCTTTTTTGGTGCGGCTCGTAATCTTGAAGAGGGCGGAAGTTTAACTATTTTAGCAACCGCTTTGATCGATACCGGTTCTAAAATGGACGAGGTTATCTACGAAGAATTTAAAGGTACGGGTAACTCTGAATTACACCTAGATCGTAAAATCTCTGAAAAACGTGTTTACCCTGCTATTAATGTTAATCGTTCTGGTACGCGTCGTGAAGAACTACTCGTCGGTGAAGATGAACTACAAAGCTTGTGGATTTTGAGAAAATTCCTGCATCCAATGGAAGAAGTAGAAGCTATGGAATTCCTATTCGATAAGCTACAAAAGACTAAAACAAACGAAGAGTTTTTTAACAGCATGAAGAGTTAATAAACCTTTTGAACAAATAAAGCCACTTATTATAAGTGGCTTTTTTTTGGATCATTGTATTTTTAGTGTAATTAACTACAATGAACATCTAGACAAGAATCAGAGGTAATCATATGTCAGCTGAACTAGAACTCCGTTGGTTAAAAACAGAAAAGCAAAAAGGTGCAGCGAAACGCTTTGCCGAGTTTTGTAAAGAAGATATAAAAGGCCAGTCAGAAATTGAGGGTTTTGATATAGATAAATACCAAGATGCCATCAAAATAGTTCTAGAAAAACTAAGCGAATCTAACTCTGTTGAGGAGCTATTCAATGCTGATTAAATCATTAGATGCCAAAAATTTTCGCAAATATAACCAACTCACCATTAATGATATACCCGAATCTGGGGTTATCACCGTTGAAGGTTCAAACGAATCGGGTAAAACCAGTATTGGTGAAGCTATCTGCTTTGCATTATTTGGTCGTACCTTCTTTTTAAATGAAGACAATCTACATAAGGTTGTTTGTTGGGGGTCTGATCTTGCCGAAGTAACGCTTGAATTTAAATCAGGTGATGGGGATACATTTTCACTTTGGCGTAGTGTAAACCGAAACAGCGAAGTTGCAGTAAAACTGAGCAAAATCGGTGCTGACGTTGATATTATTGGTTATGAAACACCTCTCGAAGACCCTGAAAAAGTGAGACAAGCTCTGTCTAGAATTTTAGGTTTTGATTTTGATGCTTTCTCCAACTCTTTTTATCTAGCGCAGCGTGAATTAACTTCGCCTGATCCTCAAAGTTACTCTATCAAACAAATGGCGGGAATTTCAGCCTACTCTGAAATTACTGATAATTTAGACGAATCGAATCAAAAACAAGCTGAATCTATTGATGAACTCACACCACAATTAGTTTCTAACCAAGAAAAATTAGATGAGATCAACTTAGATGAAACTTGGTTACCTGAACTTATCGAAGCAGAAGAAACCTTAGGCAGTGAACAAAAAGGACGCGAGCATTTAATTAGTCGTTTAGCCGATAATGAACAAACATATGGAAATAATTTCCAAGCATTTCACAGTGCCAAGAAATCTTCTGGATTTTTTGGGTTATTCGGCAAATTAGCATTTATTGCTGCGGTTATTTTGTGGGGACTGTGGTTTGTAAACACTTATTACCCTGAAATGTTAATCGAATCAATCATGAATAATTTTGGTGATTCAGCATTAACATCATTCTCAGTTTTTGCTGAAAAATGGCTACTCCCCGCTGCTGTTTTATCATTACTTGCTACGATTTTTAGTTGGATAATGCGCAAGAATGCAAAAACTAAAATGCAGTCTCTGAATACCGAAGCGGTGGGCTTTGCAGAAATGCTTGATGATGGCCATGGTTATGTCACAACGCTCGCTGAATCTTTATTACCTGAACGTGTCGTCCAATTACTACACCAACGCGATACAGAACCCTCGACGATGCAAGTATTGCCGCCAAGAGAACAATTCAACAACCTGACGCGTTTAATCAGCGATTCCAATGACTATAAAGCCGATCCAGAAGAGATGCTGGCAGCTACCGGACGTTTATCAGAAACATTGAAAAAACAAGATGGTGAAGTAGCAGAGTTAGGAAATGGAATTTTAGAAGATATCAATGCAGAAAAAATTCGCTCGGATAAAGCAGGTAACTTAAGAGCGACGATTCAAAATCTTTCTAAAGTTATTGAAAAATGTAATTACACTATCGAAACACAAAATATCGCGATTGGCATCATGCAGCGTTCAGCATCAGATTCCGTGGATAGATTTAACCAAAAGATATCTGATGTTTCAGAAAATACGCTGCCTAATTTCACCCAAAATCGCTATAGCCAGATTAAAATTGCTGAAGACTTTACAGTCAAAATTTATTCTGATGAGAAGAATGATTACATGGATTTCGATGAAATTTCATCGGGTACTCAACGACAAGTAATGTTAGCTTTGAGAATTGCAATGTCTGAGCAGTTATCAATTAATTCTGGTAACGAAGAACAGTTTATATTCCTAGATGAACCGTTTGCATTCTTCGACCAATCCAGAACAAAAGCAACGCTAGAAGCCTTACCAGATGTTAGTGATGTCATAAATCAGGTATGGATTTCTGCGCAAGAATTTCCTGAAAATGCGCAAGTTGCTAAGAAGATTGAATGTCCTGCTGATAAGGCTGTGTTAATAGTTTAAATGTTAAAATCGTCCCCTAGATACTTCCTGAGCTAAAAATAAGCTCAAAAAGCATCAAAAGTAGGGGGGTGTCTTTTTCAATAACTATTGAATAACAAACATAATTAAAAAATAATAAATAGCAATAATCGGCAACTAAAAGGGGAAAGCAATGCCGCTTAAATTAGGAATTCCACGTGAGACTGCGCCTGGGGAAAAGCGCGTTTCCATTGATCCAACTGTAATAGCCAAACTCAATACGTTAGGCATTAAAGTATTTGTGCAAAAAGGCGCTGGTGAAGCGGCATTTTTAAACGATACTGCCTTTTCTGATGCAATTATTGTAGAGGATCTAAAAGAACTCTCTGAAATATCAGATGTAATTTGGCGTGTGCAAGCACCATCGGCAAAAGAAGTGCTTATGATGCGCGAAGGATCTGTGCTTATTGGAACCTTAATGGCGCAAGATAATATCGCCATGTTAAAAGCATTAGAAGATAAAAAAATCAGTAGTTTTAGCATGGAACTGATTCCTCGTTCGTCACGTGCAAGATCAATGGATGTACTGTCATCTCAAGCATCCATAGCAGGTTATAAAGCGGCCATTATGGCGGCCGGTTTTTCACCAAAGTTTTTCCCCATGCTTACTACAGCGGCTGGTACTGTGCGGCCTTCTAAAGTTGTTGTTATTGGCGCGGGTATCTCTGGGCTGCAAGCAATAGCGACAGCTAAACGACTTGGTGCGGATGTAACATCCTATGACGTAAGGCCCGAAACCAAAGAGCAAATAGAATCTTTGGGAGCAAAAGCCATAGAGCTTGAAATATCCGTGGTTAGCAAAAATGGTCGAGCTAGAGAATTAACGGCTAATGAGAGAAATCAACAACAACAAGAACTGGCAAACCATATTTCAGAAGCAGATGTATTAATAACCACTGCTACGATTCCTGGCAGAGCAGCACCCAAAATAATTCCACAAAGCACCGTGAATATGATGAAGCCAGGATCAGTAATTATTGATCTGGCCTCTGATAGTGGTGGCAATTGTAGTTTAACCTCACCGGGAAAGACCAAAACGCATAATGGTGTAATTATTCATGGACCTTTAAATGTTGCTAGCGAAATGCCAGCGCACGCCAGTCAAATGTATGCTGAAAACCTGTACAACTTCATGAATTTATTGATCGATGAAAACAGCGATTACGTTCCCAACTTTGAGGACGAAATTGTTATTGGAGCATTACTCACTAAAGATGGTGAAGTCATGCACGAAGATACGCTTGAGTTATTGAACAAAACATTAGGGGAGAAATCATAATGGATGCTTTTGTTGCGCTTTATATTTTCCTTTTAGCAATTGTGGCTGGGTATATTATTTCATCTAAAGTGCCTGCTATTTTCCAAACATCACTATTATCAGGTGCTAGTTTTATCAATAGCATCATTTTAATCGGTGCAATGATTGTACTGGGTAATGCTGAAACAACGATACAAACCGTTATTGGCTTTATTGCCGTAACTTTTGCTGCTGCAAATGCTGTAGGTGGCTATATTATAGCCTCACGCTTATTGCAGTTATTCAAAAAGAATAATGATGCAGGAGGCGAGTGATGCCAGATATTATTATTCAACTTGTTTATTTCTTAGGTGCGATCCTTTTCATCTTGGGCTTCAAGAAAATGAACGCTCCAAATACCACCAAACATGGATTACTGTTGGCAGGTGTTGGCGTGCTTATTACAGTGTTGATAACGTTCTTCCATCACGACATAAACACTAATTACTTATTAATGAGCGCGGCTCTTTTCATTGGCGCTGTATTGGGCTTTGTTAAAGCCAACAAAACTAATAGTGAAAGCATGCCACAAAGCTCTGCCCTGTTTAGCGGTTTAGGTGGTGCAGCAGCTGCTGCGATTGCAGCTGTAGAAATAATCAAGCTAGGTCCGTTAACAGATATAGCTAAATACGCGGCATTATTGGGGGCTTTATTGGGATGTATTTGTTTCTCAGGCTCGCTTGTTGCCAATGCTAAACTCAAAGGCATTATAAAGGATACGATAAATCTGCCATTGCATCATTGGATCAATGCTTTAGTGCTGGTAGTAGTTGTAACTTTTGGTGTTGCCATTGTGCTCAACGGCAATAATTTTGAGATAAATTATTTAGTTATATTTTTTATCTTAGCTTTAATCTTAGGCGTTTTGATTTTATTACCAATAGACAATGACGACTTACCAATTACCAGCGCGTTATTGATCGCATTTAGTGGTTTTGCTATTGGTTTGGTAGGTTATGCTTTAGCAAGTCCTGCAATAATGATCGTTGGCTTTCTTGCCGGTTCCAGTGCTTTAACAATAAGTAAACAGATCTCAAACTCTAAGAAACGCCCTCTTCCTAGCATGATATTTGGAGATGAAGATTCAGCTAAATCTGAACTTAAAAAGACTCGAGCAAGTAAAAATATCAAAGAAATAAATGCTAACGATGCTGCATCAATTATGGCACTGGCCAAAAATATTATTATCGTACCAGGCTATGGCATGGCCGTTTCACAGGCACAACACAAACTTGGTAGCTTGAGTAAACAACTCATCAATAATGACGTAAGTGTAAAATTTGCGGTACACCCTGTCGCCGGAAGAATGCCAGGACATATGAATGTTCTGCTAAATGAGGCTGGTATTTCTCATACTCTCATACATGATCTTGAAGATATCAATGATGAATTTGAAAGCACCGATGTGGTATTAATTATTGGCGCAAACGATGTGACCAACCCAAGCGCAAGATCTGATCAAAGTGGTCCATTATTTGGTATGCCAATATTAAATGCGGATACTGCGAAAAATGTTATTGTGATTAAACGCGGTGATGGCACAGGTTTTACTGATATTGATAACCCACTGTTCTATCAGAGCAATACAGGCTTAATTTACGGAGATGCTGATTCTGTACTGGATGATTTACTTAGCAACTTGAAGTCAATTTAAAAAAGAAATCAATTTTGTGAAACGACTCCTTCTAGAGTAGTTGAGTCCAATGAGCTATATTGTATGACTCTCCAGTATCCATAAACTAGGTGCTTCAGTTCTAGAATGCCAGATTCGCCGTCCATTGCCATTCGTGTTGCCATTCAAAGACCAATCCATAAATTGCTGGATTATTCTTGTGACCCCAAAAGTCCTCCAACACCTGGATGTCGCGTAAAGGTTTCTCTCGGTAATTACCCAATCACGGGTATTGTGGTCGAGACTGATGTGGAAAGTGAATTCTCTGAACTCAAGCCAATTTTAGAAATTCTAGATCAAACGCCTCTACTCGATAATGAGATGTTGAAACTGCTCGATTGGGCCAGTCGATATTATTTTTACCCAAAAGGTGAGGTTCTGTTTCATGCATTACCTAAAAACCTGCGTAAAGGTAATAAACCACCACAATTAACACTCTGGAGCATCAATCAAAATGCAGAAATTGAGGCTAAAACAACTGATAAAAGACACCCCCCCACTTTTGCAGCTTTTCTAGATCAATTAAAACGTTCACCTAAGCAATCTGAGTTGTTTCAGTATTTATGGGAAAATGGTGAAACAGACGGAATTCAACTTCAAAATCAATTTGGTGATCATTGGCGTAGCTACATTAATCAATTGATGAAAAAAGAATGTGTAGTTTCCAGAGAGATTGATGCTGATTATTTCCCTCGAAAAAAAGTATTTAAGCACGCTAGTTCAAGCAAAGCTACGCTCATTCTTACCGATGAACAACAGCAATGTATCAAGCAGATAAAAAAACATTTTGCTGAGGATGAGTTAAAACCCATTCTTTTACACGGCATCACCGGAAGCGGTAAAACTGAAGTCTATCTCAATGCAGTAAAATCATTGTTAGCTGATGGTAAACAAATATTAGTGCTGGTTCCTGAAATTGGCTTAACACCTCAGCTATTAAGTCGCTTTCAACAATTTTACCCACAATATTCAATTGTATCGTTGCATTCTGCTTTATCCGATGGTGATCGAACTCGTGCTTGGTTAGGCGCAAAATCTGGAGCGATTCAAATAATCATTGGTACACGTTCAGCCGTATTTACCCCGATGAAAAATCTGGGTGCAATAATCATTGATGAAGAACACGACGCATCCTTCAAACAACAAGAAGGATTTCTATATCAAGGCCGTGACATGGCAATTAAACGCGCTTTTGATGCACAAATACCGATACTTCTAGGTAGCGCAACACCTTCTTTAGAAACATTTCACAACGCCGAACAGCAAAAATACCATTATCTACGTTTGGACAATCGTCCTGGAAGCAGTAATCCCCCAGATTTAGTATTACAAGATATTCGCTCGCTTCCGCTTGAAGCTGGCATTAGTAATTTAATGCTTACTGAAATCAGGCAGCATTTAAATAATCACAATCAAGTGATGTTATTTTTGAATCGTCGTGGCTTTTCCCCCGTGTTAATGTGTCCGAATTGTAACTGGCATGCCACCTGTAATAACTGTGATTTAGGAATGACCTACCATGCAAGCGCGGGCAAGGTTATTTGTCATCATTGCGCTTTGGAAAACCCAATCAGCTCACAATGTCCTGAATGTAACAGTACTAAGCTCACTACCTTAGGACAAGGTACAGAGCGTATCGAAGCTGTTTTAAAATCGCATTTTCCTGACGTCCCCATTATTCGAATCGATCGTGATAGCACCAGCAAAAAAGGTTCTTTGGAGAAAAAACTACACACGATAAGCGAAGGGAATCCGGTTATTTTAGTTGGAACGCAAATGCTAACCAAAGGTCATGACTTCCCAAAACTCACTTTGGTCGGAATTTTAGATGTTGACCAAGCCTTATTTAGCGTAGATTACCGATCGCAAGAACGTCTCGTCCAACAGGTTATTCAAGTGGCAGGTAGGGCTGGGCGTGGCACAGATAAAGGCAGGGTTATATTACAAACGACTCAACCCCAACACCCTTTACTAATGAATCTACTTTCTCAGGGTTATAGTGAAACCGCCAAACAATTATTGAACGAAAGAACTTTATGGAACTACCCACCTATAGGATCACAAGCATTAATTAGGGTAAATGCAATTGACGAGCAAAACGCTTTTAGCTTTCTGAGAAGCTTGTCAGAAAAGCTAAAAGAGTTACAAAATGAGTCTGTTGAATTATTAGGCCCTATGCCATCACCGATTGCGAGACGTGCAAATAGATATCGTTTTCAGGTATTGCTATCCGCCAAAAATAGACGAGACTTACACGTTTTTTTAACAAATGGGTTTCCTATTTTGGTGAAAGCAAGAAAACTGGGAGGTGTTAGATGGAATCTCGATATTGATCCAACAGATTTTATTTAAAGAGTATTACTAAATTATATGGAAGCCATATATTGGTTTTTTGCCAAACTTGATGAGAAGATTCTTGTAAGTATCCGAAAATAATGGCAATATTCACTTTGGGGGTGTTATTGCGCTTTAATTAAATCTAAAAATATAAGAATTATTCACAACGCAAACAATAGTGAATATATCGATAAAGAGTGTATCAAAATGTATAAAGACTTTAAAAAAAGTGAAACGTTAGACACGGGCTTCACTTCAGGAAATAGTCTCTTGTGGATGTTTTCTGGAATCGTACTAGGCTTATTAGTTGGACTAGGTATGTATTTTTTCACTAACGATAAAATACCTTCTATTTCTATGATTGATTCACTTGAGCAAAAAATACAAACAGCTCAAACTAAGAACCCTAATCTTCCTGAAAACCCTGTTGCTACCACCGAACAAAAATCTAGCAAAAGATCTTTAGATACTTTAGAGCAACAAAAGACAGAAGAAAAAGAGCGTAAGAATAAGTTTAGTTATTACGCTGTTCTTCCTAATCTTGATGTTCCTGTTGGCTCAGGTAAACCAATAAATACTTCTGCGGCAGCAGCATCTAAAGCCGTAAAGAAAATGGATAATGCGACTGAAAAATCTTTATCTGATCAATACGAAGAAGCAGTAGCCCAACAAAATGCTCAAGGCAATGCTGTTGAGAAAATCACAGAAGACACTTCAGCAACTGAAAATACAGAAGAAAATCAAAACAAAGCGTCTCTAGGTGACTACTTGCTTCAAGTAGCATCATTTAAAAAACAAAGTATGGCGGATAAAACCAAAGGCCGATTAAGTAACAAAGGTATAGACGCGTACATTCAAAAGAAAAAAATTAAAGGCCGTTATTGGTACCGTGTCGTTGCAGGCCCAGTCGATCAAACAAACATCAATAGTTGGAAAAGTACTGCTGAACAATTAGGGCATAAACCCTTAGTTATTTCAGTCAGATAATGATTGATGAATCATGGCGAAAGTCGAATCCACATTTGACAACACACCTTTAGATCCGAGTAAGGATAAAGGGGATTCGCCCAGCCTGATGCAAGGGCAAATTGCATACCTTTATAAAAACAAAACACTCGGTATTTGGAGCAATATCATACTGGCCATAATTTTAATGGCCTTTTTCTGGTTACATTTTCCAAAACAACACTTATTACTGCTCATCTGGCTTGGCCTAATCATCACCTTAAGTCTTGTAAGATATTTTGTCGGAAAAAGTTTTAAACCCGAACGACAATATACCCAATTAGAGTTAACCAGTTGGGCGAATCGACATGTATTCTTTACCAGCTTGTTAAGTACTATTTGGGGATTATCAGGTCTTGTATTCTTCCCTAATGATTTGCCACATATGGCACTTCTTATATTAATTTTATTCAGTGTTTTACTTGCTTCGATCCCAACTTTAGCTGCTTCTAGAATCGCTTATTATTTTCAAATACTCGTCACATTAGCACCGACCACTATTTTACTCTTCATGAGCAGAGAATCAGGCCATCAATTACTTGCTTTGGCGGTTATCGTGATGGCATTAACTTTAGTTTTTGTGTCAGGCTATATTTACCATCTACTATTTGAGTTACAAAATGCGCAAATTGCCTTACAAGCACTAGCCGACACTGACCAGCTAACTGGGATCGCTAATCGTCGTCATTTTGATAGAAAGTTTAAAGTTGAATGGCGTCGTGCAATGCGCGAACAAACACCAATTTCTTTAGTACTTGTGGATGTCGATTTTTTCAAAAAGTACAATGATACCTATGGTCATCAAGCTGGTGATCGTTGCTTGCAGCAGATTGCAATGGCTTTAGACTCAATCTCACATCGCCCTGCTGATTTAGCTTCACGATACGGCGGTGAAGAGTTTGCTGTACTGCTACCAGTAACCAGCCAAGAAAACGCCGCCATGCTTGCTGAACGCTTACGCAAAAAAGTGGAGTCTCTAAAAATCGAACACTCATCCTCTAAACTGGGCATTGTTACCATTAGTGTCGGCGTTTCATGTTGTCAGCCAGTTTGGGATTTCACTGGTAATACCCCTGACGAAGAACAAAAAGTGACTTTCCCTGCAATGCTGTTAACTGCTGCAGATAACGCGCTTTACGTCGCTAAAGAAGCAGGTAGAAACCAAGTATCTGAACAAGGTTGTGGCGATCAAAAAATTGCTAATGTGCTTCAAAAACAAGCCGAAGAAAACCTCCCCATCGGCTAATATAAACTTCTTTAAATATCCTATCTGTTTTATCTGTATACCTCTCAGCTACGTTCTTTATTCAAAAATTTGGTAAACTATTCAATATGTTTAGTTTAAAAGACACCCCCCTACTTTTGGGTACTTTTCATTATTATTTGAGAAAACAATTATTTTCTCGATATAAATTGAGTGTTTAACAACTGAGATGAAACCAGCTACAAAACAACAAAAAGATCTAGAGATAAACCCTGCTCAAGATCAAAAACAACTAAAACAGTTGCTGAAAGCTTGTCAGGCCTCACAACGTTTTCGTTTATCAAGAAAAATTCATCAGCTATTTAAATTAAAGTCTGATGCTAAAAAATACAATAATCAGTTAGCAAAACTACAAAAAGAAATACAGTCATCAATCGATAGACGCCAATTGCGTTTAGACAAGTTACCTAAACCCGAATACCCTGAAGAACTCCCTGTCGCAGAACGTCGTGAAGAGATAATCAAAACCATTCGCGACAATCAAGTGACAATCATTTGCGGCGAAACCGGTTCTGGTAAAACCACTCAAATACCTAAGATGTGTTTAGAGCTTGGTCGCGGTATTGACGGCATAATCGGACACACACAACCGCGCAGGATAGCAGCAAGGAGTGTCGCCAGTCGCATTGCTGAAGAACTCAAAACAGAATTGGGTTCAATAGTCGGTTACAAAGTCCGTTTTCATGATCAAACCAAGCAAGACAGTTATATCAAGCTGATGACTGACGGCATTTTATTGGCTGAAATTCGCAACGACCGATATCTTAACCAATATGATACTTTGATAATCGATGAGGCTCACGAACGCAGCTTGAATATCGATTTTTTATTAGGTTATTTACATTGGTTATTACCCAGACGTAAAGACCTTAAAGTCATCATTACTTCAGCAACTATAGACCCTGAGAGTTTTTCAAGGCATTTTAATTTTACTGGTAAAGAGCAAGATAACGCGCCGATAATCAATGTTTCAGGCCGAACTTTTCCTGTTGAGATTCGTTATAACTCCTTAGTTCCTGATAAAAACCAAGACGAAGCAGACACAGAAGAAACTAAGGAAAAAGATTTGTTGCAGGCAGTCGTCGATGCCACTGATGAATTAATGTCGGAAAAACCCGGAGGTATTCTGGTATTTTTTTCAGGTGAACGTGAAATACGATTAGCTAGCGAAGCATTACGAAAACACCATAAAGCAAGTGTAGAAATACTGCCTTTATTTGCTCGATTATCTAACGCAGAACAAAGCAAGATTTTTAAACCATCGAGAGCAAGACGCATTATTCTAGCCACTAATGTTGCGGAAACGTCGCTGACGGTTCCTGGGATAAAATATGTCATCGATACTGGCTTAGCACGTATATCACGCTATTCATGGCGTTCTCGTGTGCAACGTTTACCTATCGAAAAAATCTCACAAGCATCTGCCAATCAACGTTCTGGTCGTTGTGGTCGTACCAGCGCTGGAATCGCGATTCGTCTCTATGCTGAAGACGATTTTGAATCTCGCCCAGAATTTACCTTACCTGAAATTCAACGCACCAACCTTGCTTCAGTTATTTTACAACTCACTTCGTTAAATTTAGGCGATGTCTATGACTTTCCTTATGTAGAAGCGCCAGACATTGGCATGATCCGTGATGGCTATAAATTACTCTTTGAACTAGGTGCAGTCACTAAACCCAAAGGCGATAACATCAAGATCACTCAGATCGGTCGTGAATTAGCGAGCTACCCAACGGATCCACGTTTAGGACGTATGTTACTCGCCGCAAAAGAGTATGGCGTATTTGAAGAAGTATTAATCATTGTTAGCGCCTTATCTATTCAAGATGTCCGCGAACGACCCATGGATAAACAACAAGCTTCTGATCAAAAACACAGTCGCTTTAAAGATGAGAATTCAGATTTTATTAGCCTTTTAAGGCTGTGGGATTATTATCACGAAAAAAATAAGGAATTAACGCAAAATCATTTTCGAAAACTCTGTAAACGCGAATTTTTATCCTATATGCGTTTGCGCGAATGGAATGAAACCTATCGTCAATTACGTTTAAGTAGCAAAGAATACGACAGTAACAAATCAAGTCAAAAACAGAGTAAAAAGACACCCCCCCACTTTTTGAGCAAATCAATCGTAAAAATTAAGAAAAAGAAACATCCTTTAAATACTAAAGTGGAAGAAGAAGACAAATACGTCACGAATTACAATGCGATTCATCAAAGCCTACTCACTGGACTACTTAGTAATATCGGCTTTAAAGAAGAAAATAATGAATTTCAAGGAGTGAATAATCGTAAATTCTTTGTTTTTCCTGGATCTGCCTTACACAAAAAACCACCAAAATGGATTATGTCTGCGGAGTTAGTAGATACTTCACGATTGTTTGCCAGAACAGTAGCCAGAATTCAGCCTGAGTGGGTTGAATACGCCGCAAAACATCTATTGAAATACCATTACAGCGAACCCCGTTGGGAAAAGAAACGTGAACAAGTGGTAGCGGATGAAAAAAGTTCTTTATATGGCATGGTTGTAACCCCCAAGAAACGCGTTAATTTTGGACCAATTGATCCTACCGTTTCTCGACTTTTATTTATTCGACATGCGTTGGTTTACGGAGAATATAAATGTAATGACGCTTTTTTCAATCACAACCATGCTTTAATTGAAGAAGTCGAAGAACTTGAAGCAAAATCGCGTCGGCGTGATATTTTAGTTGATGAAGAAATCCTCTATGACTTTTACGACAAAATCATTCCAGAGGGTATTTACAATGGGCCTGCTTTTCAAAAATGGCGTAAAAACTTTGAGAGAAAAAACCCTGATGCGCTAAAACTCACTAAAGAATATTTAATGCAACGCGACGATTCGCATGTGAAAAGTGAGCAATATCCTGATCATTTAACTATTTCAGATATGGTTTTACCGCTAAATTATAACTTTGAACCGGGTAAAAAAGATGATGGAATTACAGTAAAAGTACCTGCGGCCGCTCTCAATCAACTTTCTCCACATAACTTTGATTATCTAGTTCCGGGCATGCTAGAAGAGAAAATTACTGAATTTATTAAAAGCCTTCCCAAACAAGTCCGAAAACAATTTGTACCCGCTCCTGAGTATGCCAAAGCTTGCTTAGAATCCATTAATAATGATCGTACTGAAAACCCTAAAAATATTACCACTCCTACTGCATTGGTATATTCGATAGCTAAAGCACTTAGAAAAATAACAGGACATCGAATTGATGAATCACTACTTGAAAGCTTTACCTTTAGTGATCACATGCAAATGCGTTATGAAGTAGTCGATGAGTCTGGAAAAACAATAAAAGCAGGTCGTAATCTTGAGACATTGAAACAACAAGTCAGTTACAAAGCGACCAAGCAACAATCAAAGTCAGCGACGAATTCTCTGGAAAGAGAAAATATTACAGAATTCGATTTTACAGAATTACCCGAA
>CALJIH010000208.1 GCA_937974135.1 uncultured Cocleimonas sp.
GCCAACCATAAAAGATAAATAGCGGGGCTTCTTTGAAAAGGGCGCATCATTCGTTGGAACGTACTTCGAGTTCTTGGACGTAGTTCAGAAAATATCAAATAGGTTTCGCCATCGACTGCTTCTACTGGCTCGTGTCTTTGAATGCGCGGACTATGAACATCAAATTTTCTACCGAGAATATCTTTGTAATCTTCGTCTAAAACATAAATAGAGAGGCGACGAGATTTTAAACGTTTATTTTCGATGATTTCTGTAGCCGCTTCTTCACCACCGTAATATATAACCTGTCTGATTAATTCAACACGACTATTTAAATAACGATTTTGTAAGTTACGTTGTTGAAAAGCATCAGAATTCTGAATATAAATTGCTGTTCCCCATGAAACGCCAGCCGCAATCAAGATAAGCGTTATCCAAAACCACAGAAATATTTTCCAGAATAAATTACCCATTTATTGACTCATTATTCGCTAGTTAGCTGATAACCCTTGCCACGAACGGTTTGAATGAGTTGTTGCTCATCATCTCCAAGTTTCTGACGAAGTTTGCTCATATGCATGTCAATACTACGATCATAAGCGGTGAGTTTTTTACCTAAGGCTTGTTCAGATAAGGTTTCTTTATCCACAACTTGTCCCACTTGGCGCGCCAAAGCTTCAAGCAAATTGTATTCACTGCTGGTTAAAGGTAGTTCTTCATCAGCAAAAAAAGCTTTTCTAGCTTTAGGTGTGACTTTCAGTTCGCCTGTTATTATTTCATCTTGAATCGGTGGTGCGAGTTGCGTGCGACGTAAAACAGCTTTGATTCTGGCTACTAATTCACGCGGATTACATGGCTTGGGTAAATAATCATCGGCTCCCATTTCTAATCCGACAATACGATCAATATCTTCACCTTTAGCAGTTAGCATAATGACCGGTGTAGTATTCGTCGGACGTAATTCACGTAACACGCTAAATCCATCCATTTTAGGCATCATTACATCAAGCACTATTGCATCATAGCTTTTGCTTTGTGCTTGAGTTACGCCAGCAAGTCCATCATGGGCTTTATCTACCATAAAATCCTCAGATTCTAGGTATTCCGCTAGCATGCTCGACAATTCAATATCATCATCTATGATTAGAACTTTGGCTTTACTATCGCTATTAATTGTTTCAGACATAGTGTTATTTATCAGTTAATTAATTTACATTTTACACCTTTTTTATACGAACAAAGGCATTGAGCTAAGGTTTTACAAGATATTACAACAACACATTAGCACTAATCCTATTTTTTATGGGATAAATACATTCAACATTCGAGGGCTGATACACTTAGTAATCTTGTTAAAAATGGATATAGGTAATAAATGACTAAAGCCATTGTATGGTTCAGGCAAGACTTACGTCTCTCAGATAATTCAGCGCTTTTTAACGCTTGTCGTGATTGTGATGAAGTCATCCCTGTTTTTATCGATGACAGTGTTGATGAAAACATCAGTCAATCGGTGAGTGCATTAGGTAGCGCAAGTCGTGCATGGTTGCATAATAGCTTAATCAGCCTGAGTACTAGTCTAAAAAAAGAAGATTCCACTTTAATCTTCAAACAGGGTAAGGCGCTTGACGTTTTAGAAGATCTTTTACGGCAAACAAATGCCACTCACGTTTATTGGAATCGATGTTATGAGCCAGAAATACGAAAACGCGATGAGAAAATCAAAGCTACCTTAAAATCATCTGCAACCGTAAAAAGTTTTAAAGGAAATTTACTCCTTGAGCCTTGGGAAGGCTTGAAACAAGATGGAACACCTTACCGAGTGTTTACCCCGTATTGGAAAGCATTGACCAAAGAATATGTGTTAACAAAGCCCTTACCAGTACCTGCTGAGATTAAAAAGCCGCAATCTTGGCCATCAACGCTCTCACTCGATGAATTAAAGCTATTACCTCAAGCCCCTATACCCAGATGGGATAAAGAGATGATGGATTTTTGGGATGTAGGTGAAAATGCTGCGCATAAGAAATTCCAAGATTTCTTAGAAGATGGCGTCGTTAATTACAAAGAACGACGTGATTTTCCTGCAATTGGTGGTACTTCATTACTTTCACCACAGTTACATTTTGGTGAAATTAGTCCGTTACAATTATTTAACACTGCACGAGATTTCGAAACTCAAAACGCGCAACCCAGTGGGTATGAACATTCTAGTCCATTAGTTGAAAACGGTATCGGGCATATATTACGACAGGTGGTATGGCGAGAGTTCGCGCACAGCTTGCTATATCACTTTCCGCATACAGTGACTGATCCTTTATATGAAAAATATGCAGCATTTAAATGGGAATCTAACGTTGATCATTTAAAACGTTGGCAACAGGGCATGACAGGTTACCCCATTATCGATGCAGGTATGCGTCAGTTATATGCAACAGGTTATATGCATAACCGGGTACGTATGATTACCTCTTCTTTTTTATGTAAGAACTTATTGATCCATTGGCATGAAGGTGAAGCATGGTTTAGAGACACCTTGGTCGATGCTGATCTAGCAAACAATACCTTAGGCTGGCAATGGGTAGCGGGCTGTGGTGCCGATGCTGCACCTTACTATCGAATTTTTAATCCATTGTTGCAAAGCGAAAAGTTTGATAAACAGGGAGAATATATTCGACGATGGGTTCCTGAATTAGGCGAGTTAAGCAATAAAGATATTCACTTACCATCTGCAGATCAAGCACAAAAATGTGGATATCCTGAGACAATCGTCGATTTAAAAGCAACACGTGAACGTGCACTGGATAGATATAAACAATTGAAACAGACGTTTTAATCTCATTAAGTAGAAACCGCACAAAAGTGGGGGGGTGTCTTTTTTAGTTTATTTTACAGTGCCCCAAACGGCATAAATATTTGAATAGGGCTTTTTGGAGCTTTTTATAGATTCAGATGACTTCAACACCCCTCTTTTTGAGAATGTGTTTAATTCAGAAAAAAGACCAGATTTTCTAAAGTACTCCAATACCAGCTGAATTCTTTCAAAAGGATGAAGTTGTGACCATAAGCTAATCGTTTCGCCCATAATAAATTTATCAGTAAAGCTGACTATAAACTTGCCCTTTGAATTAACCACTCTGGCTATTTCATTCATTAATGCCAAAGGGTTTGTTAAATACTCAATAGACAATGAACAGATAGCATCATCAAAACTGTTATCCTCAAATGGCAGCGTGATTAATTTATTTAAATCCTGAACAATATAGGTATCTAAACGTTCATTAGAGGAAAGTAGTTCCTCGTTTGCTCCAATACCTGTTAGTAAACCTGGTCGATAATCTTTATCTAAATACGTTGAATCATCACTAACTACATCCAAAATTTTACTGTGTTTGGCTAACAACCGAGTATTCAACTCTTCTAATAGCTTAACTGCCATTGAATCTATTGCAGGTTTAGTTATTTTATTTTTATTCGATATTTTAAATGGGTATTCGTCAAAAAACACGGAATCACCAAATTCAAAAGGAGCCTGCATTCCTGGCCCACGCTCAGTTAGTATTTTTCTAATATCTTTTTTGGGTACATTTTCTTTTGATTCATATTCCCTTAATTTCGTAGCTTTCAATGTTAAGTAGTATTTAGCAAGAGGATGATTGCAATCAGCTATCATCTCTTCATTATTTTTAGCCATTAATCGAAACGGAGAATAATCTTTTTCAGTTGTTCCTAATCCTTGCCAGGCAATAGCGCTTGGGTAAAAACGATATAATGTTGCAGGGCTTACTTGGTTTTTAAATTGAGTATTAAATAAAGATGTATCAAATGTAATGACTTTATTGGATGAATACCCCTCTCCTAAAAGATCCTTGGCTTGAATAGTCTGACTGAAACTATTACCTATAGACAAATTCGTTAGTTCATTTTTTACATTGACAGGAAATACATCGTTTATTATGTCTATTTTTGAAATAAAAAATGAATCTGTGTGTTCTGCAAAAGAACTTTTCCATTGAAGTTGGAAATCAATATCCATAAAAGTTGTTTTAGGCATTATTTTTTTACATCATATACAAAATTATGAACCGGAAAATCATCCACTTGATTAGGGGTTAATACACCTATTTTATTATCAGATAAAAAATTAGACCTATCAGTAAAGTAGCTTTTAAGTGTTTTGGCAACTACAGGAAAAGCAAGTTGTTCCCAGGGAATTTCTGATTCTGTGAATAGTTTTGTCTCTAAGCTTTCAATACCTGGTGAAAAGTCATTTTTCGCTTGGCCGATAAACATCGTATACACCTGACTTATGTGAGTTAAGCTCATCACAAAATAGAGATTTAGCTTATTTAGCTTTAAGTTTGCCTCTTCTATAGACTCTCTCGCCGCAGCTTCCTCCAAAGATTCACCATTTTCCATAAATCCGGCTGGAAGAGTCCAATAACCATATCTAGGTTCTATTGCACGACGACAAAGTAACACCTTTTCTATACCATCATTATCCACTATCAGTGGTAATACGCCCGCTACAACATTTGGATTTTGATAGTGAATGGTTCCGCAAGAATCACAAACATAACGCATTCGATTATCGTTTGGAGGAATTTTTTGGCTAACACTTTCGCCACAATGATTACAAAAGTTCATAGGTAAAGACTACATTAAACTCTAGATTTGTTATGTAGTTTTATTGATATTTTTATTAATTATGTTGGTTTGAAGGCTAGTATCTTTTGGCAAAAATATGACTCCAGATTCCATAAGTGATTTTGTTTGTAACATTGGCCTTTGATATGTCATAAATATAGGATTGTTTATTTTATTAATCACTTCATTCAATGCCATTGATATCTTATTATCTGATTCAGACAGGCTTGTATAAATCACTAGACCCTTAGCGTTTGATGATAACAAGGACTTAGGTATTGAATCTATAGTTATATTACAACCCAATGTCACTACTTCGAAACCTTGTTGAAGCAAGGGTAGGGCAAAAAGTAACATATCAACTTCACAATGTTCATTATCGACACCCATTAATAAAATTTTCGAACCGGTATTATGAATTGATGTTTTTAAGCACAATCCTCCCAGCCTAAAAAGTAAGAATGTTCTGTAAAAACTATACTCACTAGTTAATGAAGATAGCCGTTTAGCATTATCTGCAAGCTCAATAAGAATAGGGGAAATTAACTTAGTACTAATTGATTCAATAGAATAATTTGAAAGCAACTCATGATGAATGCTTTCTAGGCCGAGAACATCATAGCTACTCACACATTTTAGAATATCATTAATATAGTCAGTTAATTGAGATTCTGTTAATTCTTTAGTATTTACTTTGTTTGTATTATCAGTCAATAAATCTGGTAAGTCAGATTCACTATAGTTTTCTTTTAGTACCTTTGCCACACGACCAATGGATACACCCTTCGCGAGTAGTGCTAAAACCTCTTGAATTCGTTGGATGTCTTTTTCGCTGTAAAGCCTATGACCTTTCGCTGATCTTTTTGGTTTGAATAAATCATAACGTCTTTCCCAGGCTCTCAAAGTTATAGAATTAACTCCTGAGATCTCTGATACCGTCCTTATAGGATAAAGACCTTCATCAGATACTGGCAAAATCGAATCTAGATTTTTCATGGCTTAATAATTTTAGGCATCATCTTATTATAGCATTAACTGTACGCATCATCATAATTACACTTTATGACAATGATAAGCACCATGTTTATTTCTCTATGTAAACTAGTTTTTAATCAAACATCTTTGAAAACTTGTAAGTTTTATTCTCTATAATCATCTTATCATTTAGTTGGAGATAGCAATGGCAGTCATAACAGACATTGAAGATATGAAACAATTGTTTAAAAAACGCGTACCTAAAATGTTTCATGATTATGCTAACTCTGGCTCATGGACTGAGAGTACCTATCGTGCTAATGAGGAAGATTTTCAAAAAATCAAACTAAGACAGCGTATCGCTGTGGATATGACAAATCGTACGCTTGCATCAAAAATGGTTGGGCAAGAAGTCAGTATGCCTGTAGCGATTGCTCCAACGGGTTTAACAGGAATGATGCATGCAGATGGTGAAATGTTGGGCGCACAAGCAGCTGAGGAAATGGGCATTCCTTTTACCTTATCTACAATGAGTGTATGTTCAATTGAGGATGTAGCAAGCGTTACGACTAAACCTTTTTGGTTTCAACTCTATGTAATGAAAGATAAAGACTATATTGAAAGATTAATTGAACGAGCTAAAGTTGCTAAATGTTCTGCTTTAGTACTGACTTTTGATTTACAAATATTAGGACAACGCCACAAGGATATAAAAAACGGTCTATCTGTTCCCCCTAAAATAACGCCTAAACAGGTCTGGGAAATGGCTATTAAACCACGTTGGTGTATGAAGATGCTTGGAACACACCGTAGAAGCTTTCGTAATATAGAAGGCCATGTTGAATCTGCGACTGACATGACATCTTTAAGTGAATGGATCCAAGATCAATTTGATCCAAAACTTTCTTGGGACGACATTGAGTGGGTAAAGAAGAAATGGGGAGGCCCATTAATATTAAAAGGAATTTTAGACGTTGAAGATGCCAAGATTGCTGCAAAGAGTGGAGCTGATGCCATTATTGTTTCCAATCATGGTGGTCGTCAATTAGATGGTGCTCGATCATCAATATCAATTTTGCCTGAAATTGTAGACGCTGTTGGAGATCAAATAGAAATTCATATGGATGGAGGTATTCGTTCAGGGCAAGATGTATTGAAAGCAATAGCACTTGGAGCTAAAGGCGTTTATATCGGTAGGCCCTTTCTTTATGGATTAGGTGCAATGGGTAAAGAGGGTGTTCAATTATCTCTAGAAATAATTCGAAAAGAATTAGATATAACCATGGCGCTTTGTGGAGAAAAAGATCTGAAAAAAATTAATAGAAGTCATCTATATTTTGAGAATCCTAAATATTAATTTTTTGTGTTAGGGCTTAGTCACTGACCTTTACAAAAGCTACAACCTACTTTTAAATTAATATGCACCATAGATAAGTATTAATAATATGACGGAAGGCACTTAATGATAAGTACCAATTTTGTTGCACTAATCGGTTTCACTTATATTTTTATATTGTTCTTGATCGCATATTTTGGTGATCGTGACTCGTTAAAAGCGGGAAAGCTTTATAAAGGAAACTATGTATACGCACTCTCGCTTGCTGTTTACTGTTCATCATGGACATTTTATGGTGCAGTAGGCACAGCAGCAGTTGATGGTTTAGATTATCTAGCAATCTATCTTGGACCTTGTTTAGTATTCTTATTTGGTTATCCTGTCGTTCGCCGTATCATTATGATATGCAAGCAAAATAATATTACTTCTATCTCAGATTTTTTATCCAGTCGGTACGGAAAAAGCAGGCGCATTGCTACATTGGTTACATTATTAGCAGTAGCTGGTTCTCTCCCTTATATCGCACTACAACTCAAAGCAGTTTCTAGCTCTTATTTTATAATGAGTGGTTCTCCCAATAATCTAAATAGTGATAGTTTTTTTGCAGATAATATAGCCCTAATTGTTGCTGCAGGCCTTGTCGTTTTCACTATCCTTTTTGGTACACGGCACTTAGACACTACTGAGCATCACAAAGGAATTACGCTAGCTATCGCATTTGAATCCATCGTTAAGTTGGTAGCAATTTTAGCCGTTGGTTACTTCGCGGTTTACTTATTGTTTGATGAAGGTACTTACACCGTATTTGGTGACTATTTTGATAGGCAACAATCACTAACCGAAACTGGACAAGGTGGTTCAACAATAGCTAGTTTTACCACCAAGCTATTATTGAGTATGGCTGCTATTATTTTATTGCCTCGTCAATTTCAGGTGACCGTTGTGGAAGCAAGAGACCATACTCAGTTCAAGACTGCGATGTGGGTAATGCCAATCTATCTTGTATTAACGAGCATTATCGTTATACCAATTGCGTTGTCGGGCATGGTGTTATTACCAAATTTGCAGGAGGATTTTTACGTCCTATCCCTACCCATTACAGGTGGCAATACTACACTTGGGCTTCTAGCTTTTATTGGCGGCTTATCCGCAGCAACTGGCATGGTAATCGTTGCATCTATTAGCTTGAGCACGATGATTTGTAACGACTTAATCATGCCATTTTTGATAAAGCGCAAAGGAATAGAGTTTTTAAAGAGAGAAAGGTTAGACAACTTAATTTTGTTGATCCGAAGAGCTGCTATCTTTGTACTAATGCTCGGGGCATACGGATACTTCAGATTAATTGACAGTAATCAGCAATTGGCAAATATAGGGTTAGTCTCATTTGCAGCTATTGCACAATTATTACCCGCAACTTTGTTTGCATTATTTTGGCGAAGAGCGCATAGCAAAGGAGTTTTTTGGGGTTTGATTGGAGGTTCTTTTGTATGGACATACACACTTTTATTGCCAACTATTTTACCAGATTGGGCAACTGATACTTTTTTTGGCAACTCTATATTTCATCCGCAAAAACTCTTCGGTTTTAACTTCGAAAACTCTCTGACACATGGAGTGATCTGGAGCTTGGGTGTGAATATTATCCTATTAATATTTTTTAGTTTCCGAGAATCACAACCGGTAATTGAAAAACTGCAAGCGAGTCGTTTTTTCTTTGTAAGCGATCAAGAAGAAGAGTCTAAAACATCTAATGCCTTGGGCAAAAATTATGAAGTAAGTCCAGATGAGTTAGCTATCGTTGCGGAAAGAATTATTGGTGTGAGAAGTTGTCGCGCTTTATTCTTCCAATATGAGCAGCGAAGTGGTTTAGACTTATCAAAGCAAACACAAGCTGATCTAGGTTTAATTTCAGCTGTACAAACTGCAATAGCAGGGGTTATTGGAACGACATCAGCTCAACGAGTTATTTCAGATGCTTTGCTTGGTGATGAAGTTTTCTTAGGTGAGTTGACCCACTTGGTGGATGAGACAACAAGCGTCTTACAATTCAATCGTAATTTATTGCAAACAACACTTGAAAATATTACTAACGGAATAGCGGTAGTTGATAAAAATTTAAATTTAGTCATTTGGAATGATAATTACCTTAAAATGTTTGGCTACCCTGAAAGCTTATTTTATA